>JAPHUN010000025.1 GCA_026193435.1 Chlorobium sp. | reverse complement strand
CGAGCAAGAAGACTCGAACGGTTTTTTACCCAGGCTTTTTTCGCCACGGAACAGTTTACAGGAATAAAGGGAAAACTGGTGCCTCTCGAAGAGACAATAGATGGCTGTGAAAGGATTCTGAAAGACGAGTTCAGGGATTATCCGGAAAGCGCATTGTATATGATCGGCAGAATCAGTGAAGCCGTAGAGAAAATGAAGCTTTCAGTTGTTTCAGAAGAAGCAGATGGAAACGGTGAGATGCCGGATGGTGTTCATGAAGCAGGAGAAAAAGACGATGATGGTGAAATCGATGAACCTTGAGGTCCTTCTCCCGTCCAGGATATTTGTCAGAAAGGAACGGGTGTTGAGGATTGTAGCCGATACGCGAGTTGGCTCTTTCGGCTTTCTGCCCAATCGGCTCGATTGTGTCATGTCGCTTATGCCGGGAATTCTTGTTTATGAGATTGAACACGAAGGGGAGGCATATATCGCCGTTGACCGGGGAATTCTTGTCAAGGCAGGGCCGGATGTTTTTGTTTCGGTTCATCATGCTACAGGCGGTGTTGATCTCGGGCAGCTTGAAGAGGCTGTCAAACGTGATTTTCTTACGCTCGATGAACGTGAACAGAGTGTACGAAATGTTCTCGCGAAGCTTGAGAGCGGTTTTATACGACAGTTTGCGGAGTTCCGTAATGAATGAAAAAGGCCAGAAAAAAATCCGGAACCACGGTGCGCATCTGAGCCGGGAGGTAGGGGTAAAAGAATCGCGCAAGATCAGAGCCCGGAAAGAAGCGGTCAGGAATGTCTGGTACGGATTCGCCATGTCCGGCATGGTCGGCTGGTCAGTGGCGATTCCAGCTCTGCTTGGTATCATGCTCGGCGTATGGATTGACAGCAATTTTCCGGGAGAGCACTCCTGGACCCTTATGCTGCTTGTCGCCGGGCTCGGGGCAGGGTGTCTGAACGCATGGCGCTGGATTTCCCGGGAGAACAGGGATATGCACGGGGAGGACAGGGATGATGAATGAATTCATGGCTGTCGCGGCGTTTTGTGTCGCAGGCATCGTTCTCGGGACGTTTTTTTTCGGAGGCCTCTGGCTGACGGTCGAAAAAAGTACGACATCCACCAGACCCTGGTTGTGGTTTCCATTGAGCATGGTGCTGAGAACGGTTGTGGTCCTCGGCGGATTGTACCTCATAGCAGGGGAAGGGTGGATGAGCCTGCTTTCCTCTCTTGCGGGTTTTACCGCGTCAAGGATAATGGTGATCCATTGTACCCGAAGACCCCTGAAAACCAATGGACGTGAGGAGGTGGATTGTGCATCTGAGCGGTGACGACATCATCTTCTGGCAGTATGGTTTTCTGAAGATTAACCAGACCATACTGACGACTTGGGGGCTGATGCTGCTGTTAGCCGGCGGATCAGCGCTGGTCACGAGAAAGCTTTCACCGGGAATTCATGTTTCACGCTGGCAGAGTGCTCTGGAAATTCTCGTCTCCATGGCGCTGAAACAGATCGAGGAGGTCGGTCTCGGCAACCCGAAGAAGTACCTATCCTATCTTGCAACATTATTTGTGTTTATCGCTACAGCTGTCGTGTGCACCATCATTCCCGGTTACGAGCCTCCGACGGGATCGCTCTCCACGACCGCCGCGCTGGCCATTTCGGTTTTTGTCGCTGTTCCTCTTTTCGGTATCGCCGAGACCGGATTGGGAGAGTATCTGAAATCCTATCTGAGGCCGACCTTCGTTATGCTCCCGTTCAATATCATCAGCGAATTTTCACGGACACTTGCACTTGCCGTCCGTTTGTTCGGCAACATGATGAGCGGCGCCATGATTCTGGCGATTCTGCTCGGTATCGCGCCGTTTTTTTTTCCGGTTCTGATGAGTGTTCTCGGATTGCTGACCGGCATGGTGCAGGCGTATATTTTCGGTATGCTGGCGACCGTGTACATCGCGGCGGCAACCAGAACTAGAGAAGAGTGATGGTTTTTTTGACCTGTAATCCAAATGGAGAGTCATATGGACATTATCATCATTGTCGCGGTCGCCTCGATCGTCACGGCGGGGCTTACGACAGCCATCGGCTGTATTGGACCGGCGCTGGGGGAGGGCAGGGCGGTTTCTTCGGCCCTGACATCGCTCGCCCAGCAGCCTGACTCGGCTTCGACCATAACACGGACGCTGTTTATAGGCCTTGCCATGATTGAATCGGTGGCGATTTACTGCTTCGTGATCTCGATGATCCTGATTTTTGCCAATCCGTTCTGGAACCAGGTTATTGCGCAGGCGGGAGGCAAGTAGAGCATGCTTATCGACTGGTTTACGGTGATAGCGCAGCTTGTCAATTTTCTTGTTCTCGTCTGGCTGCTCAAACGGTTTCTTTACCAGCCGGTTTTGAAGGCGATCGATGAACGGGAGAAAAAGATTGCCTCTGAACTGCAGCATGCGGCCGAGGTCGAGAAAGAGGCCGGCAAACGTCTGGTTCAGCTTGAGAAAAAAAACGAAGCGTTCGACAATGACCGTGCCCGGATGCTGCGGCAGGCCGAAGAAGAGGCCGGAGAAAGGAAGCACGCCATGCTTGAAGAAGCCCGCAAGGAGTACGATTCGCTGCGGATGAGGTTGCAGGAAACCCTGCAGAACGAGGAAAAGAACCTGGAGGAAGAGGTTATCGGCAGGATCGGTTCGGAGGTCTTTGCAATTGCAGGCAGGGTTCTTGAAGATCTGGCTGGTGTGACACTCGATGAAAGGATGGTAGATGTTTTCTGTGAACGGCTTCGTCATCCGGATTCTGAAGAGATGAAGGAAATGCAGGGGGCGTTTAGCGGGAAGCCCCTTTTACCTGTAGTTCATACGGCGTTCAATCTTTCTCCCGAGCAGCGTGAGCGGATAGGCAGGACGCTGCATGATGTGTTCTCTATCGACGCTGAGGTGACATTTGAATCGGCGGATGATCTGGTTGACGGTATCGAACTCAGCATGAATGGACATAGCGTATCCTGGAGTGTGCGTTCGTATCTGGCGTCACTTGAAAAAATGACGAGGGAACTGCTTGACGGCGGTGAGGAAACGTCACGGAGCGGAGAGAGATGAAACGTGATCTGCAAAGTTTTGTTCAGAGGGCTCTCGGTGGCATACGGAATGCCAGGGAACAGTACAGGCCGGGTCTCGCTCCTGTCGAGGAGGGTGTGATTACCACCGTTTCAAACGGTATCGCCAAGGTGGACGGGTTGCCGGGAGTCGGGTTCGAGGAGCTGTTGCAGTTTCCGGGAAATCTCTATGGGATAGCCTTTAATCTCGATATGGAAGAGGTCGGCGTCGTGCTTTTGGGGGATTATTCACGGTTGAATGCGGGAGAT
>JAPHUN010000290.1 GCA_026193435.1 Chlorobium sp. | reverse complement strand
TCCAGGTATTTGGCTGCAGTCTGGATGGCCAGCGATCCTGCGATTTCACTCAGGGTTCTCACGATCGGCAACTCGCCGTCCCTGGTTTCAATAAATTCAAAACCTATTGCTGTAATGTTTTTTTCAAGAAGGACCTGAGTAAGTCGAGGACTTACGGACCCAAGATGGAGCGCGGAAATCAAGAGCTGGTTTGGCTTGAAAAGGGGGGCTTCTTCCTGTCTTGGCGGCGCTACCTTGACGATGACATTTGCATTTTCATAGAGGGCTTCCGGTGAATCTGTAAGGTGCCCGCCCGCTTCAGCATATTCTTCATCGGAAAAATTACTTGCCAATCCTGCATGTTTTTCGATAAGTACCCGTACGCCATTTTCATTCAGGATTTTTACCCCTGCAGGAGAAAGCGCGACCCGTCTTTCATCGTTTGCCCTTTCTTTGGGTATGCCAAGAGCGATATTGATTTTTTTTTCAGGTTTGATGAGCCATCGTTCAAGGGTTTTAATGCCCAGGTCAAACTCAATGCCTTCAAATTCTCCGCTGTATCCCATTGTTTCGTAGAGATGTTGTTATCGTGTGATTGTTTTTCAGCGAATGGGTGCACAGGGCCTGTTCAGAGGCCGAGTGACGCTTTTTTCAATCGGGTAATGTGCCAGGTTATATCGATATCTTTAGGACAGGCTTCAACACAATTGTATGCTGTATAACATTTCCATATCCCATGATCTGAAGTGACTTTTCTGAGGCGTTCCCGGCCGGCATGATCACGGGAATCAAAGATAAACCTGTAGGCTTTCAGAAGGGCTGCAGGCCCCAGATAGCTATCGTTTGCCCATGATGTGGGGCACGCGTGTGAACAGGCGCCACAGAGAATACATCTGGTTGATTCCTCGATCATCTCGTGCTCCTCCGGACTTTGCAGCCGTTCTCTGTCCGGTGGAGCTTCGTCATTGACCAGATATGGCATAACTTCCTGATATTTTGTCCAGAAAGCATCAGTATCGACGATAAGGTCTTTTACGATGGACGCTCCCGGAAGAGGCTCTACCTTGATCCGGTTACTTTTCAGGTCCCTGACCAGTGTTGAGCATGCGAGCCGGTTTTCACCGTTTATGAGCATTGCGTCACTTCCGCATACTCCATGTCCGCATGATTTTCTCAATCCAAGTGTGCTGTCCTGTTCAGACTTGATTTTCAGCAATACATCAAGTACTCTTTCATGCGGGGCTGTGTCAACAATAAACTCCTGATAGTGCGGGTGAGCGTCTTTTTCAGGGTCAAATCGCAAAATTACTACTGGATACTCCATTCGTGGATAGTCGTTTCATTTGTATAAGATAGCCGGATTCTCCTGACTGTTCCTTTCCCGTAAACGGCACTATTTTTTTGCAGCACTTGCCTTAATATGTACGCGCTCAACCGGAGGCTCATCCCCGCAGGATTCACAGCTCGCTCCTGGAAGATGCAGGCTACCGCCTGAAAAATTGCAGAGGGCGTTGGAGGTATTGTCAATCAAGCCTTTTGCTCCAACACCAGCCAGGTCAACTGCTCCCTGTAGAAAAGGGAAGGTTTCAAAAATGTTCCGGCCGACAAGCCGTGATGCCGGTCCGAGACCATTCGCGATGTTCCGGATAGATGTCAGGGGGTTCAGCTGTCCTTCCCTTACACGATTGAACGTATGGCCTACTCCTGTCGGTAACTGGTTAACGACATTATAGCCTATCGTTTGCGCGTAAGTTATGAATTCCGGGACTTGTAACCCGACAACTATGCGACGAAGCATTTCCGCCCTTGACAGTACCCGAACGGCTCCGTCCTTCATGATCCTTGTCTGGCAGGCAAGCCTTCCGCCCGCTTCGGTAAGTTTATCGGAAATAAATGCTTTTTCGACCTTATTGGGTTCTGATAAACAATCCATGCCTTCTTTGACGTACACAAAACAGCTCTGGCACACGCCGCTGCCACCACATATGTAGCCGATATGGCACTTGTTTTGCTTAGCGACGTCAAGGAGAAAATCCCCCGGCTGTGCTTCGCAAGGCCTGTCATTGATGTAAATACGCATGATTGTGCGGTATTTGATTTGTGGGATATTCCGTTCTGTTCAGGCACTACTGATAGAAATATAACTAATTTTCAAACAAGAGTTTTTTCTGTCAACAGCAATGAGATAATCACTATGAAACGTAACGTTCCGGTGTCAATTCACCGGAACGTGTTTTTGAAGTTTCATGGATTCATGAAATGCTGAATATGATAGCTTTTCATCTTCTGTTGCGTCGGTTTTCTCTTTGTCG
>JAPHUN010000150.1 GCA_026193435.1 Chlorobium sp. | reverse complement strand
GGAAAAAATAGCTTAAGAAGTGAAGAGTAACGAGTGACGAGAAAAAAAACTGGCTGGATAGCTCAATAGCTAAATAGCTGGATAGCTAAATGGCAACTCAGCCCCCTAACACATCCCACTCTCCCCGTCTTCCAATATTCATTATTCAATAGTCATTAGTCATTTGCCCAACTCCTCAATCTTCAATCAAAAATCAAAAATCCCCCATCTACCCGTCTTCCACTATTCAATAGTAAATAGTCATTAGACATTCCCCGCTTGTCTCTTGTCTCTCGATTCCGGCTTCTGACTTTTTCCAGCCTATCCCTCATTATTCACTAGTCAATCGACAATAGTCATTTCCCCTCACCAGTCACCAATCTTAAATCTTCAATCATCAATCATCAATCATCAATCCCTACCTCCTCTGCTTTCATTTCCTTACATTATCTGCATATACTTTCAATGTATCAACAAACCTGACAACTTCTACACTATGGAATGGATGACGCAGCCTGAGGCATGGATCGCTCTGGCAACTCTTACCGCACTGGAGATAGTGCTTGGAATCGATAATATTATCTTCATTTCCATTCTGGCAGGAAGGCTTCCCGAAGAACAGCGCTCAAAAGGAAGAGTGATAGGCCTCGGCCTTGCAATGGTTTCCCGTATTGCTCTTCTGCTCTCTATCACCTGGGTCATGGGACTGACAACAGGCCTGTTTACGGTTATGCAGCACGAAGTATCCGGCCGTGACCTGATTCTTTTCGTCGGCGGTCTCTTCCTGCTTGCGAAAAGCACCAGGGAAATCCATCACAGTCTTGAAGGAGCGGAAGAGTCAAAGCATGCTTCAGGAACGGTAAGCCTTGCATCGGTACTGCTGCAGATAGCGCTCATCGATATTGTCTTCTCTCTTGACTCGGTAATTACCGCTGTCGGCCTTGCTGAAGAGGTCGTGGTCATGATTATCGCTATCGTTATTTCCGTCATCATTATGATGCTCGCGGCAAAATCGATCAATGATTTTGTTGACCGGCACCCGACAATCAAAATGCTCGCGCTGAGCTTCCTTCTTCTTGTCGGCGTTACGCTTGTCGCGGAAGGTGCCGGGGTTGAATTCCCTAAAGGATACATCTATTTCGCCATGGCTTTTTCCGTCGGGGTTGAAATGCTCAATCTCCGCATTCGTAAAAAAGAAACCGAACCGCTGCATCTTCGCAAATCATCGCCGGCTGAACCTGCCGGGGAATAGTCACACCAAACCTTTTTGTCAGCAATGGAACAGACAATGCTTTCGGGGTGTTTTAATTAACTCAAAAGTTTGCATTCAATAAGAGAAGCAAGGAGTGAAGATGCCCTTACCTGAACCGCTCGAACCCCGGCAGCTCTATACCACCTGCGACCCCCAAAGTTTTTCTTTCACAAGCACCGCTGATCTTGACGGAGAAATAAAAATATCCGGTCAGGAAAGAGCCAAACAGGCAATACGGTTCGGTGTCGGAATGAAACAAAGCGGCTTCAACCTGTTTGCTCTGGGGCCGTCAGGAACTGGCAAACAAACCGCTCTTGAACAGTACCTCCAGGATATTGCTCCTCATGAACCGGTTCCCGATGACTGGTGCTATGTCTACAATTTCGAAAATTCACGACAACCGAATGCAATCGCGTTGCCAGCCGGTAAAGCGTGCCGTTTCAGCCATGAAATGAAAGAGCTTGTCGAGGGGCTGTTATCTACCATACCCGGCGCTTTCAGCAGTGAAGAATACCAGGAACAGGAAAAAGTCATCAAGGAACAGTTCAGTGAGCAGCAGGCATCGGCAATTGAGAAACTTGAAAAAAAAGCTGCCGAGCATGACATAGCGCTGATCAGGACCCCTTCCGGCTTTGCTTTTGCTCCTTTAAAAAAAGGCGAAGTGCTCAATGCAGAAGGATTTATGCGTCTGAAAGAGCCAGAAAGAAATGCCATTGAAAAAGAGATCACCAACTTGAAGGGAGCCATGCAGAGCATTATGATGCAGATCCCGAAGTTGCAGAGGGAAACACAGGCAAAGCTTAAAGAGCTCAATCAGCAGGTCGCGAGCTTTGCCGTAAAGCCTCTTTTCGCTGAGCTGAAAAACAGCTATCAGGATCAACCGGCAGTGACGCTCTATCTTGATGCTGTAGAAAAAGATGTGGTCGAAAACTTCAACCAGTTCCTTGAAAATGAGTCATCTTCACCGATGATGCCCATCGGCCCTGGAGAACTGAAAAACAAGGCAAGCCAGCAGTTTCACCGTTATAGCGTCAATGTCATTATCGATAACAGCAAAACGAAAGGCGCTCCGGTTATCTATGAGGACAAACCGTCGACCCAGAACCTGGTGGGAGATATCGAACACCTTGCACAGATGGGAATGCTTGTCACCGACTTCACGCTGATAAAATCCGGAGCCCTTCACCGCGCAAATGGAGGGTACCTTATCCTCGACGCCAGGCGCCTTCTGCTGGAACCACTCGCCTATGAAGCGCTCAAGAAAGCGATACGAACCAGGCAGATCCGCATTGAGTCCCTGGCACAGCTTTACGGGATGGCGAGCACCGTCTCCCTTGACCCGGAACCTGTCCCTCTCAACACCAAAATCATTCTTCTCGGTGAAAGAAGACTCTACTATATCCTCAGTTCCCATGATCCTGATTTTAACGAACTTTTTAAAGTTGCCGCCGACTTCGACGATGAGATGGATCGGAACGAAGAAACTCACCTCTCCTATGCGGGCTTTATCAGTTCTATCGTCCGTCGGGAGAAACTGCGGCACCTCGACAAATATGCCGTGGCGCGTATGACGGAATACGGAGCAAGGCTCTCAGGTGATTCAGGAAAGCTCTCCACGCACATACAAAGCATTACCGATCTGATACATGAATCGAACTTCTATGCCGCGGAAAATGATCACGAGCTGATTACTCCGGATGATGTAAAACAGGCTATAGAAGCGAGAAAATACCGGGCCGGACGCATTCCCGGAAAAATTCAGGAGGCGATACTCAGGAACACCATACTCATTGACACAGAGTCGGAAAAAGTAGGACAGATCAACGGACTGGCAGTCTATATCCTCGGGGATCAGAGTTTCGGAAAACCGAGCCGCATTACCGCAAGTATCAAGCTGGGAAAAGGTGAGGTTGTGGACATCGAGCGAGAAGTTGAGATGGGCGGACCGATCCACTCGAAAGGGGTGATGATTCTTTCAGGATTTCTTGGCGGAAGGTTTGGAGAACAACAGCCGCTTTCGCTTTCTGCCGCCCTTGTATTTGAACAGTCCTACGGCGGGGTTGACGGTGACAGCGCCTCATCAGCCGAACTTTACGCTCTGCTCTCAGCCATTTCAGGCAAACCGATACAGCAGAGTTTTGCCGTAACAGGCTCAGTCAATCAATACGGAGAAGTACAGGCTATCGGTGGAGTTAACGAAAAAATCGAAGGGTTTTTCGATCTTTGTCAACAACGAGGACTTACGGGCAAACAAGGCGTTC
>JAPHUN010000190.1 GCA_026193435.1 Chlorobium sp. | reverse complement strand
GAAAAACAGACGAACGCAGTCTATCATGATATAGTACACACCAGAGAAACCGTTGAGGCCGGAGAGAAAATAGCTACCGGAATGAACTTGCCGGAAGAATCGATAGTGCTCGTCATGCTCGCCTGCTGGTTTCACGACATCGGGCATATCTATTCCGAAACAGAACATGAAACAAAGAGCGCTGTCATTGCAGAGGCTTTTCTCACTGATCAGGGCGCCGATAAGGAAACCATCGAAACTGTTAAAGAGTGCATTCTTGCAACCAGAATACCGCAGGTTCCGCAAAACCTGATGCAGCAGATTGTTTGCGATGCCGACCTTTCTCACCTTGGCTCGAAAAATTACAAACATAAAAACACCCTGCTGCGCAATGAGTTTGAACATACCCGTGGAACCCCCTTCTCCGATCTTGAGTGGCTTGAAATCAATATCGGTTTTTTTTCCGGGCACAGCTTCTTCACGCCATATGCGCAAACGCTGTTCAATACGCAGAAAGAGGAAAACCTTGATGCCCTGAAGGCTGAACTGAACACAGTGATCCTCAGGAAAAAGAAAAAAGCGAAAAGGAAAAAAGAAAAAAACAAGAACAAAACAGGTGGAGATCGAGGCGTTGAAAGAAACATGGAAGTCTATTACAGAACATCTTCCAGAAACCATGTCAGTTTCAGCGCGATAGTCGATCAAAAAGCCAATATCATGATTCAGACGAACTCGCTTATCTTCTCTATTATCATCTCTCTGCTTGTCAGAAAACTTGACCAGCTCCCCGATCTTATCATCCCTACGTTTCTCATGCTCCTGACCTGTGTCGCAACCATCATTACCTCAGTTCTGGCAACACGGCCCAACGTCACCCGACATGAAACAACGACAGAAGACATCAGGAACAGAAAGGCCAATCTTCTGTTTTTCGGCTCTTTTGTCAATCTCGACCTCGACACCTATGAATGGGGGGTCGGAGAAATGCTCAAGGACAAGCCCTATTATATCAAGAACATGATACGCGACACCTATTTCCTTGGTAAAGTCCTCGACAGGAAATACAAGTTCCTGAGGCTGTCTTACGATATTTTTATGGTGGGACTGGTGCTTTCCATAAGCCTCTACACCTATGCGTTCATGAACTGAACGGCACTAATTTTCCTTATCCGCTTCACGGATGGTATAGACGGAGATTTTGTTTTTCTTGCCTTTAAGTGAAATATCTCCTTTGAAGCGGGTATAAAAGCTTTTTAATTGTCTGACAGGGAACCGGAACAACAGCTCTTCGGAAAGCAGTATCTGTTCGTTAAGCCAGACGCATTGGTCCTGTATCCTTGAGGCCGTATTGACCGTATCTCCATGAAAGACAATTTCCCGCTTTTCCTCCCCTACTTCCCCGGCAATCAGCGAACCCGCATGCAGGCCCGCTTTCAACTTTGGAATATGCTGATAACGCTCTGTATATCTTCCGGCATGCTGGTCGATACGTTTCAGAATATCATAGAAACAACGAATACAGTTTAACTGCCTTGTTCCTGACTGCATGTCCCAGGTTATGACAACGCCATCACCAAGATACTGGTAAACTTCTCCTCCGTAAATACTTATCGATTCCGTGATATCATTGAATATGTCGTAAAGCAGTTCATGATAGAGCCTGTCTCCGAGTTTTTGTGCAAGATAGACCGACGCACGAAGGTCCAGAAACATGATAACACGCTCTTCTTCATGCGGAATATGGTATCTGCCGGATACCGCATTCCAGAAATTTTTCTCACCGACCCGCTGTATAATAAGCCGGAAAACATTGATCACGAAACTGACAACCGTGAGATAGAGAACAAGCAAAGGAAACTCGCCGGAGAAAAATCTTTCGAGACGACTTTCAAGTGAAAAACCGCCTGCACGGATCAGCAGCAGATACTCTTCGCATATCACAAAAAACAGCAGCACGAGAAGAGAAATCACAACATAGCTTATCGTTCCTGTAACAAGTCGTACCGGGAAATTGAAGTCGATCGTGACTTTCGACAGGAACAGTATATCGGCTATAGCCACAACGATACCAAGAATAAGACCGATTATGGTAAGCCGAAAAAAATGCAGTGCATTGTGAGAGTGGTAGAACTCATGATATGCGTAGCCGAGCACAGAGAAAAACAGCTGATAGATATAGATCGCCGTTATAAAACCGACGATGATCCACCCGGCATTTTTCAGGTTTCTGACTATTTTAGGAGCTACACGCATGGGCACATCTCTGCACAAAAAAGCATCCCCCCTGAGAGAACTCAGGGGGGAGATCATAATTTCATAGAAAAAACAGCACTAAAGACGAGGGCGACACACTATGCCATTTTTCTGCAATCACTCAGAAACTGAAACCGGTTCTTACATAGATACCGGCATCATTGGTCAGCCGCGCGCTGTCAACACCTCTTCCATAAGCCACACTGAGGGCATAACGGTTCTCGATAAACCCGAACCACAAACCTCCTCCATAGCCGGTATGCCATCCACCTGAAGCATCTCCATCATAATACACTCTCCCTGTATCGATAAACGCGAGCGGGCCGAACAGAACAGGTACAAGGAATTTGAAAGAACCGAGATAAAGCCTCAGTTCGGAGTTCGCGTACAGGGAGGCGTCACCTGCGAATCGCTGTTTGTCATAGCCCCGGAGTGACTTTGAACCACCAAGATAAGCCGCCTCATAAAAAGGAAAGTCTCCCCAGATTTTCTCACCTCCCACACGCATCGCCAGTCTTGAATTCGGTAAAGAGAAAAACGGCAGATAGACGGTCCCTTCGGCTTTCACTTTTCCGAACGCGGAACTGTTCCCTAAAAATTCAGGATAGTAAGAGCCTTCTACATCAAGCACCGTACCGCTAAGGGCTGTCGTACCACAGGACGTACTGCCTGAAACGAGACGACCGAGCTGTTGACGAGGAGAAACACTCACTTTGCGCCCGCACTCCCGGTTGTCATACCGGAAGCCTGCAGTAAATCCGGCAGTGAAATCCTCATCAATTCCATTAGGATTCATTGCCTCAAGCCTTGATCCGGGTTCAACATCGAGATCAACAACTGTTGCCCGCAGTCCTGCTCTGAACTGAAAATCGGAGTTCGCCGGAAAAATCAATGTAGAACGCAACCAGGAGAGCTGTTGCTTGATCTCGAAATCATTTTCATCATAGAGTGCTGTATCGAAGGAGGAGTCATTGCCGAAACCGTAGAAATTGATAACCTCGAGACCTGTTGTTCCGGCATCGATATGCAGTTCCGTTCCGTCTATAAAAGAACGGAAATCACCGTTGTAGGTGAGCTTGTAGCGGATTTTCGAGTCACTTCCGGAAGCAAGCCCGCCGCCAAGCTTCATTGTGTAATTGTAGGGTTCTTTGCGGAAACCGTAATCTTCGAGAATTACTCCCCAACCAAGAAAAGCACCGTATTCAGGAGCATAATCAAGCTGCAGGTTCGCGATGGATGCGTCAAATTCTCTCCCGTAATCCCTTGGCATCATATCGTATTTTGTCCGCTCGTCAGCAGGCTCCTCGACAACTGTCGTGTCGATCAGTGAATAGTTTCCCTGACCGAACGTCGTCGTGGCATCAGAGTCATAGAGATAATTTTTCGCTTTTGCGCTGAAACCGCCGGACGAAGCGACAACCCTGTCCATGATTCTGTCTTCCCCTTTGCCCCCTATAACACGAACATCGATATTTTTTGCACGTATACCGCTTATATCGCAATAGTCGTTCCCTCCCAGAAGGTATAACCTGATTTCAGAAGTCTCTTCAGGATCAAAAACCCTGGAATAGATCGGCTCACCGCCTCTCGAAGCAGGGCCCTCATCCATGCTGAATACCCTGACAGCAACAGAACCGTCTCTTCTGCGTTCAACCTCTGCAAATTCCGGTTGGTCACTCGCATAAATATCAACCTCTTCAGCATAGATCCTGTAGAGCTCATCAGAGGCTTTTCCGAGGAGATCGCGTCTTGACCTGAGATCATGCGTAATTTTTACCCCCTCCTTTGCATACATGGCTTCAGGCATCCGACGGACAGCCGTTTCGATCTGATCATCAGTAAGCGCCAGCTGCAGCTCCTTGGTGGCGGCGTCCCACTCCGGGCGGGTTAAACGGGGAAATATCCGCCGGTCAAGAGACCTGCCGGACCATGAAAGAAAATAGACCTCGTCAAGATCGTCATTGAAACCTTCAATCCTGGGTATGATCTGGGTAATCACCCATGAAAACAGGCCGTCCTGACGGGAAAACGCATTATCACGATCTTTGGGAACAGGTTTCCACACCCTTGTGGCGCCCTCATTGTATCCTGCCCACCGCCACTGATCGGTATGCCGGTCCCAGTCACCGATCAGCACGTCTATCAAACGGGCTTTGAGATATGCCTTTGCGTCAATACGATCGCGATTGTCCTTTTCAAGATTGCTCAGCATTGTATAGGTTTTCACCACAGAATCGGCTCCCGCAAAAGCATTTTCCGCCCCGTCATTTTCATCAGGATGCTCTTCTATGGTTCCCAGAAGCCCCGCAAATTCTTCATAATATTTTCCGAGACCCTTCCTGTCATAGGGCATAACGACAACCTTTGACGGGGCATGGAGAATTCCGGCAGCATCCAGCATCGGAGATATGATAAGAGCGCCTGACGGGTTAGAGCTGCTTACCTGATCCTGAACGACATCTGAAACAACCGTATTGCGAAGTTTTTTCGGCATTCCCCTGGAAGGATCCTTGTCGATGGTTCTGAAACGATACTCTTTTCCGTCCGCTCCCATGAATCGCAGACTGATTGTCTGAAATCCTCCTCCTGTTTCGAATGGCTTAAGCCCTCCGGCAAAACCTTCCAGGTCGAGAACCTGTGCATCCATCGGTGACGTCCAGAGAGAACGCCAGTGATCACCGAAAAGCAGACGGTGTAAAGCGCCTGCCCTATAGTATTCGCCTGGAATGACACGAACAGTTTTTCGGGTTCCAATAGCG
>JAPHUN010000311.1 GCA_026193435.1 Chlorobium sp. | reverse complement strand
TCAGTAACAGGAAAGGGGAGGTCCCCAACTTCCCGTCCGCCCAGTAACCGCCGAGGACAAAAAAAGCAAAACTTATGGATATCTGAAACCCGATACCGAGATAATCAGACAATGCCCTGACGGACCGACCGAATTGATTGGTAAATCCTTCCTTTTCTTCAGACTTCACAGGGTAATTGTCCCGGCTGGTTTCGACTCGGATTCCATTTCCTGTATACGCTCTCCGGACACTCCGTTCTGTTTCATGTACACTCTTCCGTTTAGTTTCGCTCCATCCTCAACATCGAGAGCAGCAACAGTCAAGTCACCATCTATGGCCGCTGTCGATTCAAGCCGCAGTTCTCCTGCAACATCGGCGTTACCGGTAAATCTTCCGGCAACCCGCATATTCTCTGTATTTACCTCACCCTCGACAGTTCCATCACATCCTATAATAAGCGTTGCCCGACAACTGATCTTTCCTGAAACTTTCCCGTCAACCCTTATGTCTCCTTCCGTGTCAAGATCCCCCTGAAAAGAGGCTCCTTCCATAAGCAAGGTCAACCCGCCGGTTGCCCCCCCTCTGCGTCTGCTCTTTTTTTTACCGAACATATCTACTGCTGTTTACTTTGTAAAATTAAGATACGCTTCCGGGTCAACGGGAATACCGTTGCGCCAGACTTCAAAGTGAAGATGGGTCCCTGAGGACTCCCGCCCTCTATTGCCTGCAAGGGCAATAATCTCTCCAAGTTTCACCTGCTCGCCTCCTTTTTTGAACAGTCGGCTGCAGTGCTTGTAAAACGTCATGTACTCTCCATGATCTATGATCACCGAGTATCCGAATCTTCCTGTCCAGTCGGCAAAAATCACTGCGCCGTCAGCCACCGCTCCAACAGGTTCATTGAGAGGCGTGGCGATATCGACCCCGTAATGACTCTCTTTTGGCTTGAATCGCTGCGATACTGAACCGGTCACCAACCGTCCTGTAAATCCCGGCGGATTGACGGTTCCGGGTGAAGCGTGCACAGGTGACAGACCCGTATAAAATATACTCTGTCCGCTTCCACCGCCGTCCCCACCCTGTTGAATCGCCAACTCCTTTTCCTGAAACATCACCCCTTCCACCTTCTGGCTGAAAGAACTCATTTTTTCAATCTCGATGATCAGGCTGTCCACCCTGGCAGCCTGAAGCGCGACCAGTTTTTTCTGATTGACGGAAAGCGACCATCCGGGAATCATATCCCCCAATGGAGATCCAAACACAATAAGCCCGGTCAAACCGGCAAGAAGCGCAGCGACTGCACCAAGAACAAGCAGAAACGTCACCGGCCTGCCCTGCAAAAGTTTGACCGACCTTCTTCTGCCGCCATCCGACACGAGGCTCAGGGTATAGACCGTAGACTTATTCCTCTTTGCAGACATAGACTCAGGATATCCTGAAATGGTTACGATACGCCTGCCACGTCGAGTCGATCAACGAATCAAGATCACTGTGGCGAGCCTCCCATCCAAGCACCTCTCTGGCCTTTGCGGATGATGCCACAAGTTCAGCAGGATCACCTGGCCGTCTTTCCGTCGCCACAGCGGGAATCTCCTTCCCGGTGATTTCCCTGGCCCGCTGTATCATCTCGCGGACAGTAACGCCTGTTTCGCTTCCCAGATTTACTGATAGGCTCTCTTTGTTGTCAACCAGATGCTCAAATGCCGAAACATGGGCGGTCGCAAGATCATTGACATGAACATAGTCACGAATGCAGGTCCCGTCTCTGGTGGGGTAATCATCACCAAAAATCTTCATTCCCTTGCGCACTCCCACCGCCGTTTCCATGACGATCGGCAGAAGATTTTCGGGATTCATTTCAAGTCCTTTGACCCGCTGCTGCACATCATAGCCCGCAGCGTTAAAATATCGGATCGTCGCGTATTTCATGCCTTTCAGCCGGTCATACCAATCCATCAGTCTCTCGATCTCAAGCTTGGTGAAACCGTAAAAGTTTTCAGGATTTTTTGGATGTTTTTCATCGATGGGAAGATGCCGGGGAGAACCGAATATCGCTGCAGAGGACGAAAAAATCATATTCTGAATGCCTGCAGAAAGAGCTGCATTTAAAATATTTATCGTACCTGCGATATTCATTTCAGCATACGCTTCCGGCCTGAACATGGAATCACCTGCCGCCTTAAGCGCCGCCAGATGAACACATCCGTCAAACCCTTCAGCCATAGCTTCACGAAGTCGTAACGGCAGCATGATATCGCCGTGTACGAATGCTGCCTCATCGAAAAGATTGAGACGGGAGCCTGATGAAAGATTATCTAAAACGGTAACACTGTAGCCACGATCCAGAAATTCCCTGACAACATGGCTGCCGATATATCCCGCTCCACCGATAACAAGAATCTTCACTCTGATGGGGAGTTTATTTTATGTGAATCCATTATTGCTCTTGCCAAAGATAACACATTAAATAATATTAATGATGACATCCAGTCCTTGAGAACTTCGACCCGCGAAACACCAACAGCTACCCGCACCGATAATGAGCTTGTTTGAGAGACCGAAAATTTTCGACCCGTTCACGGAACTTGTCGCACTGCAGACCACTCGTCACGGAGGCATAAGCCCCAAACCTTTCGATTCCCTGAATCTCGGCACGAACACCGGTGACGACCCGTCGAATATTCTATTGAACAGACAGCTCCTCTGCCGTAGCATCGGGATTGAACCGGTATCGCTTGTAACAGCCGAACAGGTACATGGCATAAAAATACTCCACGCAACTGCGGGAGGACAGTATAGCGGCTACGATGCCTTTATCACGAATCAAAAAGATCTCTTCCTCGGCATCCTCACTGCCGACTGTTTCCCGGTGCTTATCTATGATCGTAAGAATAAGGCAACCGGCGCTGCGCACGCCGGATGGAAAGGAGCAGCGGAAAACATCTCAGGCATGACGATCGAGGCAATGAAGAAGCAGTTCGGAACATCACCCTCAGACTGCCTGGCCTGGATCGGGACCGGCATATCCGGCAAGGAATATGAAGTCGGCAGGGAAGTGGCCTCCCGCTTCGACAGTACATACCTGACCCCTTCAAGAGACGGCCGTTTTCTGCTGGATCTTGCGTCAGTGAACCTTGACCAGATGCTTGACACGGGGATGCCGCCTGCATCCGTTGAGACCTCCCCGCTCTGCACCGTCAGAAACAACAGTGACTTTTTCTCTTATCGAAAGGAAGGCGGCACTACCGGCCGCATGCTCTCTCTTATCGGCTTGAGGTCGAAGAACCGGATTCCTTGACAGCCACCAGCGCCGTGCCGATCCTGCGTTCAAGTTCCCGTACCTTCCCGAGTTCTTCCTCCGTAAGGTTGTCGGTAACAACATCGTAGCTGGAATAAGACAGAAGCGTCTTGCCCGTCTCTCTCTCCAGTTCCCGTATTTCCTGCAGCTGCTCAGAAGACAGCTTTGAAAGACTTGAAAGCATTTTCATACCCTCCTGAATCCTGAATCGTTCCTCCATACCATACAGTAGCAGTATACGGAAATGCCGTAACTCCTTTCAGTTGTTTCATAATGCTTTTTGGGGTAAATTAAAGTTTAACGCAAAAAAGCCGGGATGAGCTTAACCTATAACTTTTTAGCCCTACCTGAACATGAATGACAACGAGCTACTGAAACGTAATCACCGGGCCAACGAAATCCTCTTCAAGGGTCTCGTGGAATTCGGCTGTTTCAAGGCTGCACTTGAACTTGACCTTTTCACAGAACTCGCTGAAGAAGCAAAAGACGCAGAGACCCTTTCATCTTCACTCGAAGCCGTACCGCAAAGACTTGAAATGCTTCTTGAAGCGCTACGCCAGATAGGAATCGTCCGGATTGAGAACGGAAAGTGGGCGTTGACGGATTTTGCCCGCAGTATGTTCGTGCCGAGCGATGAGCACCCGAACCTCTATATGACGCCTGTCGCAAAAGCGATGGCCTATACTGCCGAGAACTTTTATATGCATATGGCAGAAGCTGTCCGGGGAAAACTCGACTACAAAGGGGAAACCTCCTACCCGCCCAAGACAAGGGAAGAGAACCTCTATTTCGAAGACATTCACCGCCGGAACGCCCACTTCTCCATAAAACTGCTTCTTGAAGAGGCTGACCTTCAGAACAACAAAAAAATGGTTGACGTCGGTGGAGGAATAGGAGATATTTCAGCTTCACTCTGCAATAAATTCCCTCAACTTGACACCACGATTCTGAACCTTCCCGGCGCCATTGATCTGGTCAATGAAAACGCTGCGGAAAAAGGCCTCGCGGACAGGCTGAGAGGCGCAGCAGTAGATATCTACCGGGACGAATACCCTTCTGCCGACGCGGTAATGTTCTGCAGGATTCTCTACACCGCGAACGAACAGCTGACGGAAATGATGTGTACCAAAGCGTTTAACGCTCTTGAAGCAGGGGGCAAGCTGCTCGTCCTCGACATGATTGTCGATGAACAGGACAACCCGAACTATGATTATCTCAGTCATTACATCATGGGTATTGGCATGCCTTTCTCCGTACTCGGCTTCAAGGAACAGTCCAACTACAAAAACATCCTTGAAAAAATAGGGTTCAGCGATGTCCGGATGGTTCGCCGATATGACCACCTCTACGTCGAAGCTGTAAAGCCGTCGTAACCGGAAACGCTCCATAAAACAGAAAAAGAGGCTGTCTCAAAAGGGCAGCCTCTCGTATTTTGAGCAGGCAATTGTTTGCAGCGCCCCTCCTGGTTGTCATCCTCGGGCTTGACCCGAGGATCCATCTTTTACCGAAAGCCCCTATAGTTGCCGTATCAACCCCGTGTATTAGTATTACACAGGGCAGCATGACTGCATGTGGTTTGAATCATAGGTGACAGGCTTCTGAGACACCTTCTTTTTTTTCATCCGGGACCTGTCGATAGGGAAGCTACATGCAGACTTTTCTGAACCCCCCGTAAAGATCATGTGCCGCTCGACAGATATCCTCTCGAAAATCGGGATGAGCAATACTCGCGAGAGCCTCGGCACGCTGACGCATGTTCTTGCCGTGCAGATTGACTATGCCGTATTCAGTAACGACATACTGTACGTGAGCTCTTGTGGTAACAACTCCCGCACCCGGCTTGAGCATGGGAACAATCCGTGACTCTCCGCGGCGGGTAACCGACGGAAGGGCAACGATAGGCTTCCCGTCAGGAGAGAGTGCGGCTCCCCGTATAAAGTCCATCTGCCCACCGACACCGGAAAAATGTCTCTGACCGATGGAATCGGCGCACACCTGTCCGGACATATCGATTTCAATCGCGCTGTTAATCGCTGTCACCTTCGGATTTTTTCGGATTTCCCTTGTGTCGTTCACATAATCCGATCCGAACATCTCCACAAGAGGATTGTCATCAACAAAATCATAGAGCTTTCGTGTCCCGACAAGAAAACTGGCGACGATAATCCCGTTATGGGTACTCTTGTATTTCCCGGTGATAACCCCTTTTTCAACGAGGTCGACAACTCCGTCGGAAAACATTTCAGAGTGAATGCCGAGGTTCCTGTGATGCGTAAGCGCTGCCAGGGTGGCGTCGGGAATTGCGCCTATGCCCATCTGAAGCGTCGCCCCGTCTTCAACAATGGATGCAATATGTCTGCCGATCTTCTGCTCGATATCGGTCAGTTCATGCCTCGGCGTTTCCGGAAGAGGGTCGTCCACATCAACCATGGCATCTATAGTACTGGCATGCAGCAGTCCTTCTCCGTGTGTCCGGGGCATATTAGGGTTCACCTGTGCAATAACATACCTCGCGGTATGCACCGCAGCCCTGGCCGCGTCAACCGAAACACCCAGAGAACAGAACCCGTGACGATCAGGAGGAGAAACATGGACGAACGCCACATCGAGCGGCAACACATTGCGATAGAACAGTGCAGGAACATCACTCAGAAATATGGGTATAGCGTCTGCCAGACCTTCCTGCACCGCAGACCGAACATTTTTCCCGACAAACAATGCATTGAGACGAAAACTATCCCTGTACTCCGGCCGGACATAGGCCGCCTCTCCCTCAGTATGCAGACTGATAATTTCTATATTCCGCAATGTATCCGCCCTTTCAACCAGGGCATCGATCAGCCGCTGTGGCGTCGCTGCCGCGGTCTGCAGAAACACCCTGTCTCCCGACTTGACGGCTGAAACCGCGTCAGCAGCGGAAATCGTTCTGTATTTCATCAACTCTGTAGCTCCTGTTTATCACAATTTGTTCACTCTATTTCCACCCTGAACCGTTCAATACATCGACAAATCCCCTCTCTTCCTGCCATTGCGCCATCGCCTGCCGCACGACGCCTGATGGTCAGTACTTTCTTTCTTTGGGCACGAATTCAGGCCTGGACGAAGCAAGCGAAAGATCGACCGGCTTCTGTTCGTAGGTCGCTTCTCCATTTTCTTTGAGAAAGTAAAGAGAATGCTTCAGGTAGTTTTCATCATCGCGCAGAGGATAATCATCTCTGCTGTGAGCCCCTCTCGACTCCTGACGTTTGAGGGCGCACAGAGCGACCGCTTTCGAGTAGTTTACCATATGCTGCAATTCCAGCGCTTCGAGAATTTCCGTGTTGAAAACCCTGCTCTGGTCCTTCACCCGAATTCCGGCGGCGCGCCCCTGCAGAACGGTAAGCTCTTCCACCGCCGCCGCAAGCCCGTGCTCGTTACGAAAAACAGAAACCTTGTCCATCATCACCTTCTGCAGATCGGTACGAACCGCCGCTACCGTTTCCCCCTCTTTTCTACCCAGTAAACCCTCGATCTTCCTGCTGACCTTTTCAAGCGCTCCTGTATCAAGAGGACGGGGCTTCTGGAGAACACGGTCAAGAAACCGTTTGATATCCTTTCCTGCGCGGCGTCCGAACACAATAAGATCCAGCAGTGAATTTGATCCGAGCCGGTTTGCCCCGTGTACCGAGACACAGGCAACCTCTCCTGCAGCCCAGAACCCCGGAAGCTCTTTTCCTTGCGCGTCAATGACCACCCTGCCGTTCACATCGGTAGGGATTCCTCCCATCGCATAATGGCATGTCGGTGAAACCGGTATCGGGGTGACAGAGGGGTCAATGCCGAGATATATCTTCGAAAAAGACTCTATTTCAGGCAGTTTTTCAGCAATTGCTTCCCTCGAAAGAGCGGTCAGATCAAGCAGCACGTGATCCTTCATCGGTCCGGCGCCTCTCCCTTCCTTCAGCTCATCATAGATGCTCCGGCTGACAATGTCCCGTGGGGCAAGGTCCTTGATCGTCGGAGCGTAGCGCTCCATAAACCGTTCTCCATCGGCGTTTCGGAGCACACCCCCTTCACCTCTTGCCGCCTCGGTAATAAGAATCCCGAGCGGATAGAGACCTGTCGGGTGAAACTGCACGAACTCCATATCCTGCAGCGGAATGCCGTTATTCAGGACAATACCCAGACCGTCACCGGTATTGGCAAACGCATTGGAGGTGGTTTTCCATGCCTTGCCGTACCCTCCTGTGGCAAACATCACCGCCCGGGCATGAAACAGCAGAAACCGTCCAGTTTTCAATTCGATAGCGACGACTCCGTTGACCGCCCCGTCCGCCATGCAGAGATCGAGAACCTGGTACTCGTCATAAAAAAAGACCTTATCTTTTACCGCCTGCTCATAGAGGGTATGAAGACAGACATGACCGGTTCTGTCGGCAGCATAGCAGGTTCGTCGGACCGGGGCTTCTCCGAAATTTTTTGTATGGCCGCCAAAAGGACGCTGTGCGATATGACCGTCTTCAAAGCGCGAAAACGGGACGCCGAGATGCTCCAGTTCTATTATCGCTCTCGGCGCATCATTGCACATAACCTCGACAGCATACTGATCGGCAAGATAGTCAGATCCTTTTATGGTATCATAGGCGTGCCATTCGGAAGAATCCTTTTCTGCATTTCCAAGCGCAGCGGATATTCCTCCCTGCGCCGCCCCCGAATGCGACCGGAGCGGGTGAAGTTTTGAAAGTACCGCAACGTCGTGTTTTCCGGAAAGTTCGACCGCCGCCCTGAGACCGGCGAGACCCGCGCCGACAATGATCACATCATGATAGACAACCTGCATAGCGTATTCTTTCCTATTTCATTCCAACAGCCATAATTACAACAATGCCCTGGCCCGCAAGAAAGAGCGTCACCGCCCAGCAGCAGAATACGACTGCCTTTCGCAGTCGAACCCGCTTCATATAATCCCCGAGAACATTCATCAGCCCCAGCATACCGTGCAGAAGGGCAAACAGAAGGAGCAGAATATCGATGGTTTTCCACAGCGGAGTACGCAGCCGTTCAAGAACCTTGCTGTAGGTTATCACATGCTCGCCGGGAAGCGCTTCCTTGATCTTCCCATCGGCAATTGCATCAACAACTTCCGGGCTTGCGTCCGAAAGGGTCTTGAGTATTTCACTATACTCCCCGGCAGTAGCAAGAAACCCTGTCGGCATATGCTGAACCCAGAAATGAAGCACGAGAAACAGCACAAGGCCGACTCCGGTCACCCGCTGCATAAGCCAGACAAAAGCCTTTGAACGGGAAGCAGCCGACCCCTCGTTTTCATAGTGTTGACTCATGGAAGCAATGGCGTTATGAAGTAAGGAAAAATAATGGGTAATCCCCCGATAATCGTAACGATGATCG
>JAPHUN010000162.1 GCA_026193435.1 Chlorobium sp. | reverse complement strand
GATCGGCCGGAACGGGCTTACTGCGGCAGTCACTGAGAAAAAAAAAGTTCTTCCTCCGTCGGCAGAGGTGACGGTGGCACTATCGCTTCTCAAATCGTCACAGCGGTTTGATTTTTTTCTTGAAAAAGCAACAGAGCTTGGTGTAGCCGGGATTGTTCCCATGATAACACAGCGAACGGTTTCCCAGCCAAAAGCCGAAAAATGTGCCAGGAAACTCGAACGCTGGAAAAAAGTTGTTGTTTCAGCCGCACTTCAGACAAAACGGTATCATTTCCCGGAAATCACAGGGCCGCTTCGCTTTGATGAAGTACTGAAACGTGAGGGATATGATAGCAAGCTGATTGCCTATGAAACATCTTCCATAGCTCCGGATGTGTCTTTTTTCGGGAGAAAAGTGTTGTTTTTAGTTGGTGGCGAGGGTGGTTTTACCGGTGAAGAGCTCGAAATGGCCGTCAAAGAAGGCTTTCGTGAAATTTCCTTCGGTCACTCTATTCTGCGTGCGGAAACTGCAGGAATTTTTGCCGTCGCCATGGCAAGGGCACAAATTGCGGCACATGAATCGCCTGAAAAATGGTTATGATAGAGAAGAACCCCTTATCATTGGATACTCCTATGCAAAAAACAGCACTGAACAATATCGTTCTCCTGATCGTTGTCCTGCTGATCTCAGTGATTTTTATTTCCATGATTTATGATTTTCTCATGGTGATTCTGATTGCTGCGATTTTTTCAGGGCTTGCAATGCCGTTGTTTCGATGGTTTGAATCCCTGTTCAGGGGGCGCAGAAGTATCAGCTCGGCGATGACCATTCTCACCATGGCATTGATTCTGATATTTCCCTTGCTTGCCCTGCTTGGTATCGTGGCTGCCGAAGCGATCAAGGTCAGCCGTTCGGTCGGGCCATGGATTGAACAATGGCTCGAACAGCCAACAGCCTTTCATGATATTATCAGCTCGCTGCCTTACTCTGAAACAATCATCGAATACAGTGATGAGATCCTGCAACGGCTCGGTGAACTTGTAGGAAATATGAGTACGTTCCTGTTTGAGAACCTCTCCTCGTTTACGCTCTCGACGGTTCACACGCTGTTTATGATGTTCGTGTTTTTCTATACCATGTTTTTTTTCCTAAAGGATGGCCGGGACATGCTCAAGTCCGTTCTCTACTATCTGCCTCTTGGTGAACGGGATCAGTCGCGCATGCTCGACAAGTTTACCTCGGTTACCGGGGCGACCATACGCGGAACATTTGTCATCGGTATTCTTCAGGGAGGTCTTGCCGGCCTGGCCTTGAAGGTTGCCGGGATTGAGAGCGCCATCTTCTGGGGCGCGGTCATGACGGTGCTTTCTATCATACCGATAATCGGTTCAGGCCTTGTCTGGGGTCCAGCGGTTCTCTATCTCTATGCGACTGGGGAGTATGTGTCCGCGACCGGTCTGCTGCTGTTTTGCGGTCTGCTGGTGAGCAGTGTCGATAACATCCTGAGGCCCGTTCTTGTCGGAAGGGATACCAAAATGCACGAACTGCTGATTTTCTTTGGAACCTTCGGGGGCATAAGTCTGTTCGGTATATCGGGATTCATCGTAGGACCGGTTATTGCCGCATTGTTTATTACTGTATGGGAAATTTACGGTGAAACGTTCAAGGAATATCTCTATGCCGTGAAGCATCCGGACCCCTGCAGTGAAAGAGAAGGAAATGATGAATCTTTTTGACATGAGCTATGCCGCCGGTTGCAGTGACGAAGACCAGATAGTATGTGGCAATCGGCAAAAGTGCCTGATGAGTATGAATACGTTATGAAATTCCATCTATGCGTCGCATCATGAGAAGAGCAGGAACAATGCGTTCTCTCCGCGTTTTCGCGCTTATATCCCTTCTGATACTTGCCTTTCAGCCCGGTTCATACGCCGGATCGGCTACTCAGCCTGACACGCTTGATTTTGAACAGGAAATCAATTCCTACATTCTCAAGGATATCAGTACATCCGAGATTCTCATGTCAAAGAATACCGGAAAGCGTATTCAGCCGGCGAGCCTGACAAAAATTCTTACCTCAATTATGGCGATTGAAAGCGGTAAACTCGGAGATTATGTGGTGATCCCGAAAGAGGCGACAGTTGTAGAACCGACAAAGGCCGGTTTTCAGGCAGGAGAGAGGATACGTCTTGTTGATCTTGTCAAGGCGTCTATGGTGCGGTCAAGCAATGATGCCGCTTTTGCCATTGCGATCTATCTGGGCGGAAGTGTACAGGGTTTTGCCGGGATGATGAACCGCAAGGCAAAGAAGATAGGTATGAGAAATTCAAACTTTACCAATCCGGCGGGGTTTGACAGGGATCTCTATGCAGGGCACTACTCGACTGCGCGGGATCTGCTGCGGCTTTCCGAGTATGCTATAGGCAACGAGATTTTCAACCGTATAGCTGCACTGGATTCAATATCTTTTTTCGAACAGAACACAAGCAAAAAGTATACCCTCAGGTCGAGCAACAAACTCCTCGGGAAGTATCAGTACGCTGTCGGTATTAAGACCGGATATACCATGAAGGCGGGCAGGTGCCTTATTGCCAGGGCGAAAAAGGGCGAGAAGGATATGGTTCTTGTCATGCTCAAGGCAGGGCGTAAACGTTGGGCGCTTGCTGAGCAGATGTTTGAAAAAGGATTTTCAATGCGACAGCGAACAAAGGGTTCAGGCCATCCGGTGACCCGGCAGGAGACCAAACCGCTCATGTTACTGGGAAAAGAATTGAAGTAGGAGAAGCAAAGTAAAAAGGCAAAGGTCAAAAGTCAAAAAAAGCCCCATCACCTTGTGTCCTGATCGCATGGAGGATATATGTCAAGCCCCGAGAAATCAAAAAGATGGGTTATGGGGCTTGACGAGTATGTGCTATCCGGTTGGAATCAGTTGTTGACCCGGACGGCTTCTTCTGTTGAGAAAAAGAACGATGATTCTATCTGTGCGTTTTCTTCAGAATCTGAACCGTGCACGATGTTTTCACCTTTGCTGTCTGCGTAGAGCTTGCGGACCGTTCCTTCTTCAGCTTCTGCCGGATCGGTTGCTCCGATAAGTTTACGGAAATCCTCTACGGCGTTTTCTTTTTCAAGGATCATAGGAACACAGGGGCCTGAGGACATGAACTCGACAAGTTCGCCGAAGAACGGCCGCTCTCTGTGAACAGCGTAAAAAGCCCCTGCGGTTTCTGTTGTCAGTTTTGTTTTTTTCATGGCGACGACGCGAAACCCTGCGCGCTCGATTTTGTCGATTACCGCTCCAATGAGCTGTTTGCGGACGCAATCCGGTTTAAGAATAGTAAGTGTTCTTTCCATCAGAATATGATTTAGAATTAGATGTGTGATTGTCTGTAATGACGTGAGCGAAGATACATAATGTTGTCAGAATATGGAAGTTCTTCGTTCAGTGTGCCTGCTTGTCCTGAAAGAACGGCAGCGCATGACATATCAAGTCAGTTGCCTGTCTGGTAAATGAACGAGCAGGATCCGGATGCGTTCAGGTCAGTTCGAGCTTTCGGTATTGAATATCACCAGTATTTTTCCTACCCGCTGTCCGTTCATTTTGATAACCTTGAAAAGCATGTTCTGCCATTCGAGCGTATCCATGACTGAAGGCATCTTCTCCAGCTTGGTCATGAGAAATCCTCCCATGGTATCGTATCGGGGATCTTCCTCGTCGAGGAAGTTGTCAAGATCAAATTCCGAGATAAAGTCATCGACAGGAAGCAGGCCGTCAATAATCCAGGTTCGCTCACTTCTTTGTACGATTTTTTTTGTTCCCTCAAGATCATCAGCGGGAATATCCCCCACGATACTTTCAAGTACGTCAGTGAGCGTGATTGCGCCCTGTACCGAGCCGTGTTCGTCGATGACCAGCGCGAGATGGGCTCTGTTTTCCTTGAAAAGTTCAAGCACCTGAAATGCGGGAACGGATTCCGGTACAAAAAGTGGTGGTTTCATCGCGTTGCGTATGGACGCTTTCAGATTGCCCGGTTCGAGCAGTTGCTTGTTGACCAGGTCAAGTGAGCGTACAACTCCTCTCAGGTGGTCAAGCCCTCCTTCTGAAACAGGGAAGTGTGAGCGGCCGCTGGCCAGCAGTTTGGCTGTCAAAGTGTCTTCCGGCGCATTGAGGTCGAGCCACTCGATCTCGCTTTTCGGCGTCATCATTGAACTTGCCCGCTTGTCGCTCATACGGAATATTCTTGAAATCATCTCGTATTCAACCGATTCAAAAACGCCTTTTTTTGCGCCCTGTTTTATCATGAGCATGACCTCCTGATCGCTCACAAGAGGCTTTTCAGTATTTCTGATGCCTATGATTTTCAGGACGATGTTGGTTGAGCCGTTGATAAGGTGAACTATCGGCGAGCTTATTCTGCAGATCATGTCGATACTGCGTCCGATTTTGATCGCTATTTTTTCCGGATGCTGCAGCGCTATTTTTTTCGGAGCGAGTTCGCCGATGATGAGCGTGACATAGGTGACCCCCAAAACAACCAGGCCGAGAGCCAGTTCTTTGCTGTATGGCGCAATGGGTTCGATGTCTCTGATTATTTTCGCGACAGGTTCGGAGAAACTGATACCGCTGAATGCACCCGCGAGGGTGGCGATAAGGGTGATGCCTACCTGTATGGCGGAAAGGAATCTTCCGGGCTTCTCAAGCAGGTCGATAACCATGGACGCACCGGCTATACCCGCGTCACGTAATTCATGCAGTTTGGCTTCACTTGAAGAAATGATCGCAAATTCGGCCATCGAAAAGAATCCGTTAGCCAGTATCAGGCAGAATAATATAAACAGTTCTACTATATCGGAGTTCATAGGTGTGGCACAACGTGCCTGAAATGTATGAAGCTCAGTGCGCCTGTCTTATCCTGAAAGGAGTGTGATCGCTTGAGGTCACTGAGGGTGTCAGAAAACAGCGTCTTTCAAATCAGGTACAGGTAATAATCAAATAAGATAGATAAAAAATCCCCAAGAGAAGCAGGCAGCAAAACAGCTTGAGAGGAAGAATGGCGAAGGGCTCAGGATAGCAGTGTTGGAGTTATATCCTGAAAGAGCAGATGCGATCGACAAAATATGTTGTTATTTCAATTGTCCTGACAGCATATTTTTTGTAAACTACATAAATTGAGCGTTTTGTGCTATTCTGGAGACGTAATGGATCACATTAAATTTAGTGCGTTTCATGGCAGATGATATGACATTTGGTTCTGCCGGAGCCTTGCTGGTACGCAAACTTACTCAGGCCAGAAAAGAGAGGGGGCTTTCTCTCGAGGAAGTCAGTGCGGAGACAAGAATACAGAAAAATCATCTTGAGAAAATCGAGGCGGGAGATTTGACCTTTCTGCCCTCAGCCTACGTTTATGCCTTTCTGAAAGAATACGCTCAAGTAATCGGTGTCGATGACCCGCAGCTTATTGAAAGTTGCCGGGACGAGCTCAGTATTCCCACCGATCTGAAGTCCCGGAAGGAAACGCAGTCACCAGAAGAAGACAGTTCTCAGAAGGGGGAGCGCTTCTCGGGTATTTTTGGCGCTGCTTCTTCCGCTGGAGCGGGGATTTCTCCGGTTGTGCTTGTTGGCGGTGCGGTTTTTCTGGTGATTGTTCTTCTTGCTGTCGGCTTTTTTATGTTTTCAGCAGTACACGAAAACCCTCAAACGAACTCCCGGCAGAATCAGGAAACAGAGGTTTTGCCGGCCATTCCTGAGCCCACCATAGTCGAGCCGGATTCAGTCGCGCTTGCCGATTCATCACAAGAAGGCTCCGGGGAGAGCGCTCCTGAGCTTGCCGTAAAGCAGGAAGCGTGGGCAAAAGATGTCTCCTTTCTTCCGGAGTCCCCGGACTCTCCCTATCAGCAGGTACTGATTGTCCATATTACCCAAGACCTCAGCTGGGTAAAAATTATCGCTGATGACGGTGACAGGGTCTATCCGGGTGCCTCGTTCAAGGCAGGAGAAGTATTGAGATATGAGGCAAAGAGGAAGTTATGGGTCAATATCGGTCGACCGCCCTTTGTCGATCTCTACCTCAATGGTGAGAAACTGCCTCCTATGAGCAAAAGGACCATTGTGCTTGGTGAAGAGTAGAGCCGTGTAAGCGCCAAGTGAAATGCCTGTCGCGATATACCAGCCGTAAGCATTCCGATTTTCATTACTTCCCGCTCTGTGGCCGGATGTTTTATTCGTATTTGTGTCTCTGTCAGGAAATAGGGAATTTTTTGT
>JAPHUN010000080.1 GCA_026193435.1 Chlorobium sp. | reverse complement strand
ATTGTAATAGAGCTGAAGAGTTGCTTGCTGACAGGGCGCTCGGGTTACTTTCCCGGAAACTGTCTGAAGCTCTGGAGAATCATATCGCGGGGTGTGAGAGATGCAGCGTTGAGGCGGAACGATACCACTCGGTTATGGATGCGCTGCAGGAAACCGCGGCAGAAAACATGCACGTTGATCTTTCTCAAAGGGTAATGGATGCCGCGGGGTCTCTCTCAAAGAGGAAATCCGCTCCATTGCGGCTGATTTTGCCGGCTTTGGCTGCAGCGGCTGTGCTGCTGGCGATGGTTATAACCCCGATGTTTACTTCGGAAAACTCATTTATGATGACTCGCCAGGAAGTTCTCGATGCATATTCTGAAGATCTTGAGTTTCTTGGCATAAGTGCTGAGGGTATCAAAAGCACTCAGGAGTTCAGCTATGAGAGTTATGGAGTCCCTCCGGCGCTGGCAGAATATCTTGTGCAGTAAACTGCATTGTTCTTTGTTCTTATATATGTATTACCGATAACTATGTTTTAAAAAGGAGAATTACCATGCATTACGTTCAGAAAAGACTTTTCATTGCTTTTTTAGCCCTGATGATGCTGCCGATGACGACACTTCAGGCTAAACAGAATGGACCAGGCAGAGATAGCACCCGTGATTGCTATCAGTCAGATAAGGGATTTGCTGCCGGGCTGAACCTTACGGACGGCCAGATTGATCTGTTGAAAAAGAATAAAAGCGAGAAACGCAAGACGATGATAAAACTGCGTTCAGATTTGCGGCTGCTTCGCGTTGATATGGCTGAAGCCGCGAGCAAGCCGCATCCCGATATGGCCACGATCAAGCGGCTATCAAGAAAAATCGGCGATGTTCATGCCCGTTTGACGGAAGAGCGTGTCAGGGGGATTATCTATTTTCGCAGTGTTTTAAACGATGAGCAGCGACAGATGCTTGACCAACGCCGAATGCAGTTCGGTATGAAGAATGGCAAGCGAATGCGCGGTCATTGGTAATAACGGTTTGAGCAGCAGCAGACTCCATCCGGCTCAGTGTCTTCCTACAGGCCTTCCGGATGGGGTTTTTTATTTGTTTTCCGGAACGTCTTCAATCCCCGTCACACAGACATTGAGGTCCTGAAGAATGCCGTTTTCAATGCTGTAAATCCATCCGTGAACCGAGAGTTCCTGACCCGCTTTCCATGCGCTTCTTACTATCGTCGTGTTGCAGACATTGGCTACCTGTTCGATAACGTTCAACTCACACATCTTGTTGATTTTCAACGTGTTGTCCTGTAACGCGTCTACTTCTTCGCTGTGCGTACGGTAGACATCCCTGATATGGTGGAGCCAGTTATCGATCAGCCCATGCTCGTCGTTATCCATAGCCGCTTTAACTCCGCCGCATCCATAGTGACCGCAGACAATGATATGCTTGATTTTCAGGACTTCAACAGCGTACTGAATAACTGAAAGACAGTTCAGATCCGAAGGAACAACGACATTTGCGATGTTGCGATGTACGAAGATTTCCCCCGGAAGTAAGCCTACAATCTGATTTGACGGAACTCGGCTGTCAGAACAGCCGATCCACAGATATTCCGGACTCTGCTGTTTTGAAAGTTTCAGAAAAAAATCAGGATCGGACTCTTTTACCTTTTCCGCCCATTCCCTGTTTTGATCGAAGAGATTTTTAAGAACTCGCATGCGATTAGGATAAAATTTGTTTTTGCGCGCTTGGGACGTGCTTTTCCGAAAAACTACGGAAAAAAAGTTTCTATCTTCACTATATTCATTTCCTTAGGCCTAAGTTGATCGTTTCAACAAATGCTTTATGGTATCAACTTTATACTATATAATGCGTTATGCTGAATTTTCTTACAGCGAACATCTCACCCGACGGGTTGCGCGACCATAATGCAGAAAAATCGCATGTGTTGAAACCCTATGGGATTGTCGGTCATGCTGCATCTGCTTCGTTACAGGGAACTTGCGGTAGTACACTACAGCAGCGTCCCCTGCGCCTTGCATCTACAGCATGCTCAACAATCGCTCAACTAAGGTTAGGGTAATATTTCCGGATAAAACAGGATGAAAATTCAGAGAAAACCGGACTGGCTGAAGATGAGGCTTTCCGGAACCGCAAAATTCGCTTCTACGAAGAAGCTGATTGCCGGTTACGGGCTCAATACGGTCTGCCGTGCCGCCATGTGCCCCAATCTGCAAGAATGCTGGTCTTCAGGAACGGCAACATTTCTGTTGCTGGGCGATTCCTGCACAAGAAGTTGCCGTTTCTGTGCGGTTACGTCAACTTCTGATCTGCCTCTCCCTGATCCTGAAGAACCCCGGAAAATCGCCAAAGCTGTCCGGATTATGCAGCTCGGACACGTTGTCTTGACAAGCGTCACGCGTGACGACCTTGCAGATGGAGGTTCAAAAGCATGGGCGGCAACCATTGACGCGGTCAGAGCAGAAAATCCTGAAGTCTCAATTGAGTGCCTCATCCCGGATTTACAGGGAGATCATGACGCACTGCACAGGATTATGATCATGAGTCCTGATGTGCTCAATCATAATGTTGAAACAGTTCCGTCGCTCTATGGGGCTGTAAGACCGGAAGCTGATTATATTCGGTCCCTTGAAGTGCTTCGTTTAGCACAACAGGAGTACTCCCTTCAGACCAAATCAGGACTGATGGTCGGAATGGGCGAGACGGAACAGGAGGTTTGTCGAGTACTGGATGATCTTGCTCGTGTCGGGTGCAGGCATGTGACCATCGGTCAGTACCTGCAGCCATCCAGTAAACACCTCTCTGTTCATTCCTTCGTTACTCCTGAGTGTTTCGACCGGTACAGGAAGTATGCGCTTGAATCGGGATTCAGACATGTGCAGTCGGGGCCTTATGTCCGGAGCTCCTATCACGCAGTGGATAGTGTGATAAATAAATAATTAAATTAAAATATGTTATGGAATGGTCAGCACCCATGAAGATTTTTACTTACTGGTTCATCGCTCTTGCTGTCGGACTGGTGTTCTTCCGTAAAGAGACGTTCAGTTACAACACCAATTTTGATCTTCGGCGCAAGATCCTTCTTGCCGCTTCCGTGGTGATCGTCGCATTCAATGCCTTTGTGTATTCCAACTCGACCTTCGACGGCGGAAGATCGCTTGACCTTGCTTCCGTTGTCCTTTTTACCGTCGGAAACGGCATCGCTGAAACATTTATGTTCTATGCCTTCTTTGTGCTGGGTGAAAAGCTTATGGGACTCCTTACAAAGAACCCGTGGGCATTGTTCATTGCAGGTTTTGTCGGGTTTATGATCTACAGCGGTTTTATACACGCTGTGTTCTGGCTTGATTTACTCCCTGAGCACGTTAATCAGGCAAGTCCCTTGAAGCCACTGTTTATGCCTACCCAGATTCTGATTGCAGGAAGCTGGGCGTTGAGCTTTTTCTGGTACAGAGACCTCCCTTCTGTGTTTGTTCTGCACGGACTTGTGGATCTGACCATGGCTTTGAATGTCAAGTTTTCTCTTTTTGGGTAGTTAGCTGGAGGGCTGGTTAGCTAAATAGCTGAATAGCATTTAACTGGTTCACTTTTTCCTTTTTCCTTTTGAATTTTGACTTTATAACAATGCAATACTCAGGAACAGTTCTTGTCGCCGGTGCGACCGGTCGCACGGGTCAGTGGGTGGTAAAACGTCTTCAGCACTATGGTATCGACTATCGGCTATTCGTGCGCTCTGGAGAAAAAGCCATTGAGTTGTTTGGCCCTGAGGTTATTGACAGGATTACCATCGGCAGTATCGAGAACCAGGCTGAGATAGATGCGGCCGTGAAGCATGCTGATGCGGTTATCTGCGCTGTTGGCGGTAACGTCATGGACCCTGAGTCACCGCCTCCATCCGCTATCGATAGAGATGGCGTAATACGGCTTGCTCTTCGGGCTAAAAAAAGCAAAACAAAGAGGTTTATTGTAGTCAGTTCTCTGGCGGTCACCAGGGAGGATCATCCGTTGAACAAATACGGCAAGGTATTGACCATGAAACTTGAGGGTGAGAACGAGGTGCGAAAGCTTTATGGAGAAAATGACTTCAGCTATACCATTCTCAGGCCTGGCGGATTGATCGATGAGGACGACCCTCTCCTCCATGCGATGTTGTTCGATACAGGAGACAGGATCGAAACGGGAAGCATCAATCGAAGTGATGTTGCCGAAGCCGCTGTCGAAGCGTTGTGGATTCCCGAGGCTCACAACCTGACCTTCGAGCTTATCCAGCAGGAAGCCGCCCCACAGGATTCGTTTGAGAGATATTATAAGCAGGTCGCGCAGGAGAAATGAGGATTGTTGAGGTGTTGAGTCGTTGATTTGTTGAATCAGGAATACAGGAGACAGAAAAAGTCAAAATTGATAAGTCAAAAATGGAAATAACAAATAAACAAAGGTGTCTGGATTCCTGTGTAAGACCTGTGAAATTCGAGCCCTGATTTCACGTATCAAGCCTGAAGATGACTGCAATCTCAAAAAGTCATACCGGACTTGATCCGGTATCCATGTGAATCACAAAATCAGCAATGGATTCTAAGCACTTTTCACTTTCTGAGCCATCTTCAAGCTATATTTTTCATAGCACTCAGCACTCAGCACTCAGCACT
>JAPHUN010000104.1 GCA_026193435.1 Chlorobium sp. | reverse complement strand
CGGTTCAAGCGCCTCGATTTCACCGTCCTCTGTCTTTTTCGTAACTATGTTGCCGATATATTCCGGCGTCAGATTATTGACACTCTTCTCTTCAGGCACCATACTGGAAACCATGCCGGTTGCGAGTACGAGCATATCGGCCTCAATTTTCATCTTTCTGCCCAGCAGAACATTGTCCACCTCGACATGAAGCGTCCCGTCAGCAGTTTCTTCCACACCGAGAATCTCGCCCTTGGTCAGGAAAATCCCTTCATCATCCTGAGCGCTCCTGTAGAAATTCTCATACAACCCCATCGTTCTCATATCCTTGTAGACAATGAACGCACCTGCATCAGGATTCGATTCCCTTACATATTTTGCCTGCTTGAGAGAGACATTACAGCAGACCGCTGAACAATACGGCACATGCTCCTTGTCCCGCTGTCCGGCACACTGCATGAATACGACATTCTTTGCCGGTTTTCCATCCGATGGACGGGTAACCTTGCCGCTGCCTTTGGTAACAATCTCTTCCATTTGAAGATTTGTCACGACGTTCTTGTACTTGCCGTAACCGAGATGAGGCAGTTTACCCGCGTCATACGGTCGCCATCCGGCAGCGAGAACTATAGACCCTGCGTCAAATGTCTCGGCTGTTCCATTCCGGTCAATGGTGACTTTGTACGCTCCTGGTCCACCTTCGATCGAGGATATTGTCGTATCGGTATGTATGGTGACATTACTGTCGTTTCTGGCCGCATCGATTTTTGCACCGATGGTCGGCTCTTCAAGTTCAGCGAACGGGGGTTTGCTCGGAAACACCCTGTACATTTTCTTCGCCCACCCGCCAAGCTCTGAGCTTTTTTCGATAAGAACAGCTTTATATCCGGTCTGCGAAGCTTCAAGAGCGGCCGTCAGTCCGGTCACTCCTCCACCCACGACAAGAACAGTTCTGTTGACATCGGTTATCTTAGGTTCGGGAACTTCAGCTTTTTCCGCCCTGGTGATTCCCATTCTCAGATAGTCGGCAGCCATCATCTGGCTCCCTTCCCTGGACGCTTCATCAGAAGGCTGTGTCCAGACGATCTGCTCCCTGAAATTCACTCTCTCGATGACATTTTTCAGCGGGTCGAAGTCGAAGACATCGTTATTGACTCTCGGTGAACAAGCAGCAATAACAATCTTGTTGACCTCACCGTTGTTTATGTCATCCTTGATCACCTGTACGCCTTCCCGACTGCAGAGAAACGGGTGCGTTTTACATACAGGCACCTTGAACTCACTTGTAGCGACCTTTTCAAGCTCCGGAACATCCAGAGCTTCTCCAATACCGCAGTCACTGCAGATATAGACGCCGATTTTCTTTTCGTCAGCCATAGTTTAACTCCTCACCAGACTTTGAATACTTTTCAATGCCGCCCCTGTGGCATCCTGTATGGATGAAGTAACATCTGAGGGCCGTTTTGCCACGCCTGTAGAATAAACGCCGGGTGATTTACCCGCGAGAATAAAACCATTCTCCTCGAAATTCAACGAAGCGTCTTCTGAAACCGAAGGCACCATACCAGTGGCAAGAACCACCATATCTACCTTCTCATATATTTTTTTACCACCTTCTACATCCTCCGCAGTGACGATAACATCACCTGTACCGGGATCTTCTTCTATTTTGGCAACCTTGCCTTTCATCAACGTTATATTTTCGTCACTCTCTATCCTGTTGAGAAAATCCTCATACTTTCCGGGTGTTCTCAAATCTATGTATGCGACAACAACCTTCGAGTCAGGATACTGTTCACGTATATATGTCGCCTGCTTCAGGGATGCCATGCAGCATATTGCTGAACAGTAATTAAGATGGTTTTCATCCCTTGAGCCTGCGCACTGCGCAAAAAGAACCTTTTTCACCTCTTTATTATCCGAAGGCCTGAGAATCTTGCCTTTGGTAGGGCCGTTCGGTGAGGCCATCCTCTCCATCATCATGTTGGTGATGACGTTTTTCACGCTGCCGAAACCGAGATTATCCATTTTTTCAGCTTCGTACGGCTTCCATCCGGTAGCATAAACAATACTGCCGACATTGACTTCAACCGTTTCAGGTTTCATGGATAAATCTATAGCATCGTATTTGCATGCCTGAACACACTTGTCACAGGATGAATCCGTGCAGACGTCTCTGTCAAGCACATAGCGCATCGGATACGCCATCTCGTGCGGCAGGTGTATCGCCTTTGTCCTGTCCATCCCGAAGTTGAAATCATTCGAAGTCTCAACAGGACATGCCTCGGCACAGGCATTGCATGCCGTGCATTTTTCATTGACATATCTCGGGCTCACTTTGAGCTTGACTGTATAATCACCCTCTTGTCCGCTTACATTTTCGACCTCGGTCATCGTGTATACGGTTATTCTGGGATTGGGCTTGATGCGCCTGAAGTTCATCTCCAGACCACAGTATGGCGGGCAAAGTTTTGGAAAATACTTGTTCAACTGAGCCACCCTGCCCCCAAGGTAAGGATTGGTCTCGACAAGTATTGTATTGTAACCAACCTCTGCAGCCTCAACTGCAGTGGTAATTCCGCTTATGCCGCCTCCGACAATTAAGATAGTTTCAACTGACATGATTTCCCTCTGCGGATAGCACTAAAAATCTTTTAAAAGCCTGATATCCTGTTTTCCAATACTCTGAATCACGAACATAAAATAATCCCCGAGGTTACACCTCGGGGATAGTATG
>JAPHUN010000014.1 GCA_026193435.1 Chlorobium sp. | reverse complement strand
GTTGTCGCCATGATGACGGGTATACCCGTGATAAAAGTCGCCCAGTCAGAGTCGAAAAAGCTGCTGAATATGGCACAAGAGCTGAAGAAAGAGGTGATCGGTCAGGATGAGGCTATAGAGAAGATTACCAGGGCGATACAGAGGACAAGAGCCGGACTGAAAGATCCGGCAAGGCCGATCGGTTCTTTCATTTTTCTGGGTCCTACCGGAGTAGGAAAAACAGAACTGGCAAAATCTCTGACGCGTTACCTCTTTGACAGTGAAGACGCTCTTATCAGGGCGGATATGAGTGAGTATATGGAAAAGTTTTCTGTCAGCCGGCTTGTCGGTGCGCCTCCCGGATATGTAGGCTATGAAGAGGGAGGTCAGCTCACGGAGAAAGTGCGCAGAAAACCCTATTCGGTCGTCCTGATTGACGAGATTGAAAAAGCACACCCTGATGTGTTCAATATTCTTCTGCAGGTACTTGATGAAGGGGTTCTGACTGATGGACTTGGCCGCAAGGTTGATTTCCGTAACACAATTATTATCATGACCTCGAACATTGGGGCCAAGGATATCAAGAGTATCGGAAGCGGTATGGGTTTTGCTCCGGGTGATAGTGTCGAGAGCAGTTACAATTCGATGAAGTCGACAGTTCAGGATGCGTTGAAACGGGTATTCAATCCTGAATTCCTTAACAGGATCGACGATACCGTCGTTTTTCATCAGCTTGAAAAGAAGCATATTTTCGAGATTATCGACATCATAGCCGGCAAGCTGTTCAAGAGGCTGCATGAAATGGGGATAGAGGTCAGCATTGATGCCAGGGCCAAGGAATATCTTGTGGAGAAAGGCTATGACCAGAAGTTTGGTGCCAGGCCGTTGAAAAGAGCTTTGCAGAGAAATGTAGAGGATTCACTGGCGGAGGAGATGCTGAAAGGCAAGTTTACCGAAGGAAGCACGATCAAGATCTCCTACGACGCGAAAAATGACAAGCTGAAGTTCACGAAAGCTTCCGAGAGTTCGAAGAAGAAGAAACTGACGGAGCCGATTGACGAAGAGCCGTCTAACGGAAAAGATCAATAAAAAAAAGCAGCCTCACCAGTCAAATGTGAGGCTGCTTTTTTTGTGACAAACAGTTTAAGAAGTGACCGGAAAGAAAGTCGGCAGTATCCAGTATGCAGTCAGCAACCGTAGGGGCAGGCCCCCGTGCCTGCCCGACTCGTCGGGCTCGGTGACTGGTGTGTCCAGTGACGAGTGACTCAACAACTCAACAATCCTTCTACGGTTTCGGATGATCCTTGATGTCCGCCAGCGACTGTTGCAGGAGTTCTTCCGGCAAGGGATAGTCTTCGAGTTTTCCCGACATGAAGGCGTCGTATCCCTGCAGGTCCATGAGTCCATGACCGGACCAGTTCATCAGAATAGTCTTTTCTTTTCCCTCTTCGCGGGCACGGTTTGCTTCCCGTATAGTTTGCGCGATAGCGTGCGAGGTTTCCGGAGCGGGAATGAACCCTTCTGTATGGGCGAAAAGCAGTGCAGCCTTGTAACATTCCGTCTGCGGCAGTGCGTTTGCTTCAATAAGGCCTTGCTGCAACACATGGCTGACCAGCGGAGCCATACCGTGGTAACGAAGCCCTCCAGCATGAATCGCAGGGGGGATAAAGCCGTGACCGAGGCTGTGCATCGCAAGCAGAGGAGTCATTTTCGCTACGTCTCCGGAGTCATAGACATACGGTCCTCTTGTGAGGGTCGGGCAGGCTTCGGGCTCGGTTGCGATCACACGAAGATCTTTTCCATTGATTTTATCGTGAATGAACGGGAAACTGATTCCTGCGAAGTTGGAACCCCCGCCGGCGCAGCCAATAACGATATCCGGGTACCGGTTGATTTTGTCGAACTGTTTCTGCGCTTCCAGCCCGATGATCGTCTGGTGCAGCATGACATGATTCAGGACGCTTCCGAGAGAGTAGCGGGTATCCTCTCGCTGGACGGCTTCCTCGATAGCTTCGCTGATCGCAATACCGAGACTTCCGGGAGTGTCCGGCTGTTCAGCCAGGATTTTACGTCCGATCGCGGTTGTTTCGCTCGGGCTCGCAATGCAGTCGGCACCCCAGGTTTTCATCATGATTTTCCTGAACGGTTTCTGATCAAAGCTGATGCGCACCATAAACACCTTACACTCGATGCCGACAAGCTTGCAGCTCATTGCAAGCGCGCTTCCCCATTGACCGGCACCGGTCTCGGTTGTCAGATATTTGATGCCGAATTCCTTGTTGTAATATGCCTGGGCGACAGCGGTGTTTGGTTTATGGCTCCCGGCTGGTGAAACACCTTCGTTTTTATAGTAGATCCTGGCCGGAGTATGCAGTGCTTTTTCGAGGCGTTTGGCTCTGTAGAGCGGAGAAGGGCGCCAGAGAGTGAGAAGTTCCCGGACCTTCTCGGGAATGGTAATCCAGCGTTCCGTGCTGAGTTCCTGTTCAATAATGTTCATGGGGAAAACCGGAGCAAGGTCTTCAGGATTGATCGGCTTGCCGTCCATGCCGAGGGGTAAGGGTAGAGGAGAGGGAAGGTCTGCCTGGATGTTGTACCACTGACGAGGCATTTCAT
>JAPHUN010000148.1 GCA_026193435.1 Chlorobium sp. | reverse complement strand
AGGTTGCCCACGAAAAATGATCCATCAATCTGGCGCTGTCCCAGTTTTTTTCTGTTCAGGAGAATGCTGACATTGTTGATGTCCGAGGATTCGAGATTTGTCTCATTCATGATTTTCAGAGAACCGGCAAGGCCACCTCTTGTATGGCTTATAGCGGTGCGATTGATAGGGTAGAACCGCTTGCCGGACCGCCCGATATCCCAGGTGGCGGTTAAGGCGACGTACTGTCTGGCATCTGGCGGGACAAGATTGGAAAAGGTATCCTCAGTCTCAAGCTGCAGGGCGTTATTCATGTTATAGCTGTACTGCACGCTCATCTGGAGTCCGGCATTGAAGAATTTGTTCCATGATACGGAGCAGCCAGTCTGATTTCCTGTATTTGATATTCCCATCCGCACAAGGTCAAAACGGTTTCCTCCGGGGTACCAGTCGAAATAGATGCTTGCCACCTTGCTTCCTGTATCAAAAGCATGCGAGTAGAGCGCCCTGCTTTGCAATGAACGGCTGAGATCATAGCTCAGATCGGCGTTGAGTATCCTGTTTTCATAGGTGACGGAAAGATCGCTTTGTGATGTCAGGTTCAGGCCGGCCTCGTAACGGTATCGTTTTTCATCGTTCGGTAGCGCGGAAAGCATCAAGCCCGGCATGACGTACCAGTATATTCCCGGAAGAAGATATTTGTCAATCGGTTCGTCGCCGGTCTGATTGTATTTTCCATAGAGGAGCAGGTCGATCGGCTGGAAAATGCCTGTGTTAAACCTGAAGGAATGATTTCTCTGCGATTCCTGATCTTCTCTGGAGAACCCTTGCTGCCCTATACGCCCATAGTAAGAGAGCGCCCAGTCCGTGCCGTTGCCTTCAAGCCGGTAATCCGCCGCATAGCGGTTATTCGATCTTGCTCCATACAGCGCGACTCCCCAGTTGCCCCCTATGGAGAGAACAGCCCCGGCAAAAGCCTCCCTGTTACTGTTTTCAGGGTTGTACTGACCTCCGGCCTCCAGCGTCAATCTGTTGTGGACGCCGTAGAGTACATGGCCGAATCCTGTCCATGATGTGCTGTCACGCTTCTCGTTATCCAGAGGATTACCGATGATCCCGCCTCCGGTCCTGACAAGCAGTTCATGTGCCGGGAGGGTACGGTTCAGAATCGACATGGTATAATCAAGAACCTCGAGCGGTTTTTCACGCAGGGTTCTCTCGTAAATATAGACCTCGGTTTTTCTGAGGTCGGTAGTCATTCGTACGTTGCGGAAAATAAACCTGCCGTTCAGTCCCACCCGCTGACGGGCTACGACGACGCCTTCAAGCCTGAGTTCGGCTATCGAGGCAGGCGGCGCATTGCCTTCTATGGTTCTTTTTTGTGACCGGTCCATCGAGAGAAATGCGTCAGAGTCGGTGTAGCGTTCGAAATCAAGCTGACTGAGGATCGTTTTATTGTTCCACCCGAACTGGACTCCAGTGAAATCCAGACCCGGCAGAAGAGAAAACAGGTCTGATGAGCCGGTACCGGCCCTGAATGCGGAGTTGTTGTTGTAGGTTGTCCAGTGATAGTTCTGCGGGGAATAGGCTGCTGTCGGATCGCCTTCAAACGTTATATCCCAGACGCCGCCCGCTAAGCGTCCGCCAGTTTCCAGAAGCAATTCCCTGTCAATACTTCCGTCAAATTCGTACGACAGCTGCGGCTCTACTCTGAGAAACGAGAGGGAACTGGATGGAGCTCGAATATCAGGCGTGAAAACCGGAGCAGAATGTTTTTTTCGGGAAGGCTGGCCTGGAGACCATGGCACGTTCAGGGCCAGAGCAAACACCGATTGCACGAATTTGCCTTTTACATAAAACGATTTGTCAAGTTGTTCAAATGATATGCACGGAGTGTTCTCGATGGATTTCAGTGTTTCGGGGTCAAAGGTGAGCACGCCGAGGCTTGTCTGATAGGTTAGACTACCTGCACCCTCTGTTGTTCCTTTGAGTTTCGTTTCCTGAAGAAACAGCTGGAACGGAATCCAGTAGGTGTCCCGGATCTTGTAGCAGATATGATCACCTGCTGACTGCTTGTTGAAAAAGATTTCAAGAAGAAGCGGCTCAGGCTGCCCTGATTCGGCAGCCTGAACACGGTGTCCCCAAAAACTGGAGAGACAGACAAGGATAAGAGAGAATGCGAGAACCAGTGTACGGCGTTTCATATGCATTCATCCCTGGTTTGCTTCAACGGGATACCGGATAGGTCCTTTCGATTTTGCTGTCGTCCAATGTTCCTGAGACAGCAACAATGAATGATCCTGCCGGAAGCTCCGGAAGCTGGGTTACGATTGTGCGGGTGCTGCCCGGAAGTACGGGTGTCTGGTTCAGCTGACCGGATGCGATCAGGCCTTCAGGTGCAGCAGAAGCTTCATCAGTCATGTATTTGTCGACATTCTTGATGCCGGGGAAACTGGCTTTTTTCCAGATGGAGAATGTTCCTTTCAGTCTGGAATGAACATTTCCGTTATTTGCAATAGATGTTTTAAGGGCTTTGCCGTTATTGTCAAGCGAGATGGATTGCAATGATGCGGATTTTGTTGTTGGATCAGCATTCGCATAGACACCGACGCCGAGTTTGAACAGTACTTCAACAGGAGCCTCTTCTCCTGCTACAGCGGTATCATCAAGACGTTCCTCTGTGAAATAGATAAGCGCCCGGTGTTCACCCGGTGTCGGTTTGACCGGTGGCCGTATTGACAGACGCACAACCTGGCTTTTTCCCGGTTCAAGGACGAACGACATGGGGTTGATCAGCATCCACTGGTCAAGCGACTGTTCCGATGGCGGCAGGAGCTTGACTTCATTGTTCTCGTCAAGGGTCCAGTTGTACACCTCGACATTGACCTTGGTCGATGTTTTTTTCAGGTTGAAGAGCCTGAGCGATTCATTCACCGGTTTGGTACCGATCGACAGCTCGAGCATTGATGGTGAAACACCGATCTGTCCGGGAGGTGGAGCCTCTTCAGCGTTGACGTTTGACGTCATGGTCAAGCATGCGAAAAGGATTACTGTAAGTAGTTTTTTCATGATCGTTGTTAGAATGTGGTGATGGTTATTTCAATGGTTCCGTAATACTTTCCGGATCGTTTTGCCTGAGAAATATCAAAATCCAGATCAACTCTTCCGAGACACCTGATCCTGTTTTTGTT
>JAPHUN010000238.1 GCA_026193435.1 Chlorobium sp. | reverse complement strand
GCATCTTTGTCAGAAACAGGTTGTTTGATTTTGGTGTCTCTACCGCTCACAAAGCCGCTCTGCCTGTGATTTAAATAGGAAACATCACTATGGGAGGAACCGGTAAAACCCCGCTGGTTGATTTTGTCATTAAGCACTATACCTCCAGGGGATTGAAAACAGCCATTCTGTCGCGCGGCTACAAAAGAAAATCCAGAGGAGTGCAACTGGTTTCCGACGACCGGCAAATTTTACTCGGAAGCCGTGAAGCCGGCGACGAATGCGCAATGCTCGCGCAGAACAATCCGGGAACCATTGTTGTTGTGGCTGAAATAAGAAAAGATGGCACCGATTTTATTGAACAACGCTTCGCAGGAAAACTGCCTGATGTTGTGGTGCTTGACGACGGATTTCAGCACCGGCAGCTCTATCGTGACCTTGATATCGTTATCATTAACAGCAGAGCGCCTTTTATTGATGACCGATTGATACCGGCAGGAGGATTGAGAGAACCAGGGAAAAATCTTGATCGCGCAGATCTTCTTATCCTGAGCAAGGTAACCGATCCGCAGCAGTCAGGTCGACTTGAAGATGAATTGCGCACGACGGGTAAGCCACTGGTCAAGACCGGTATCAGGGCAGGAAAACCGGTTCTTTTCGCGGGTCCCGAAAGCCCTGCACCAAAAAGGGTCATAGGAATGGCTGGCATAGGGCAGCCGGAAAGCTTCGTTGATTCATTACAAACAAACGGCATGGAGGTTGTTTCCCATGCATTTTTTCCCGATCACGCGGATTTCCCCCTGAAAAGCATGAAATCACTTGCATCGAAGGCTCTCAGGGAAAGCCTTTCAATTATCACAACCGAAAAAGATTATTTCCGCTTGAGCTCGAACCGGCCCGTACTTGAAGCAATCTCCCGGGTCCCCTGTTATTACCTTCCAGTTGAAATCGAGATTATCGAAGGCAGGAAACTGCTCGAACAAATGCTTGATCAGGCTGTTTCATGACAGCAGAATAGCTATCTGATTATTTGTTGAATCGTTGCAATAGCTGGATGGCTTGATAGCCAGCTAGCTTGATAGAAAAACACTAAGAACTGAGAACTTTCAATTCCCCATTTCCCATTACCTCTCACAGGATTCTGGCTTCTGGATTCAAGATTCCTGATTCAAACTCAACAGTTCAACAAATCAACAATTCAACACTCTTTTTCTCACTCCTTAATAATTTTCGAAATTGCCTTGAACTCCTCTCCCTGAGCGATCCGTAACAATTCGAAAATCACCATCTCCGTGCTTTTCAGCATCGCGCCTGCTTTTTCGATACAGCGTATTCCCAAATCCCTGTTATCCTTTGTCCGGGAAGAAACCGCGTCGGTAATCAAATGAACATTGTAGCCGTACTCGATCAGTTCATTGGCCGTCTGATAGACGCACACATGGGTTTCCATGCCGGTAACAAGCACGTTGTTTTTGTTCAGGCCTCTCAGTTTCTCCATAAAAGACTCTTCACCGCAGCAACTGAATGTGATTTTTTCCAAAGGTTTCTCGTTGACAAGCAGCTCTTCAAGTACAGAAACTGTATGCCCGAGACCTTTAGGGTACTGCTCCGTATAGAGAAGGGGTACATCGAGAATCCTGCACGCCCTGATCAGTTTCGAAATATTTTTTTGAACAGCTTCAGATTCAAAAACCATCTCTGCCAGCTTTCCCTGAACATCGATGATCAACAAAACCGTATCTTGAGGAATTATCATATCGAAAAATGGTTAACTCTGTTACTTAAACATCTGTACTTCAATGTGGACCGGGAGAATCCACATCAAAATATCCTACATAATCGTGCTTTTGAAGATAAATATTTCCGACACTCATGAACAATGAAAAAAACGATGGCGCTGGATTACTGAAAGGAAAAAAAGGCGAGTACCTTGTTGTTCTCCAGTTGCTGCTCGTCCTGCTCTTTATTGTGACACCGGTATGGAACCCGTTAGTAAACACTGCAACCGAAAGCTTCCTACTGCCGCGCACGCTCGTCTTGATCTGCTGCTCTACCGTCGCCTTGCTGTTCGGTGCTCTGGGGTCGCACAATCTGCGAAACTACATTACTCCGCTTCCCTATCCTGTCGCTCACAATAAACTGGTAACTACAGGAGTCTTCAGCCTTGTTCGTCATCCACTCTACAGCAGTCAGCTGTTTATCGGTTTTGGCTGGGCATGCTACACCCTCAGCCTCTCCCATCTGCTGCTCCTCATAACAGCGTTTCTCTTCTTCTCGTTCAAAGCAGGTAAAGAGGAGCGCTGGCTCACAGAGCGCCACCCCGAATACAAGGAATACGCAAGGATGGTCAAAAAGTTCATACCGTGGATGTATTAGTCGCTCGTAAAACGACAGTTGTGTCTCCACGTCGCACCCTGTGAAACAGATGCTTGGAACTCAACGATTCAACAGCTCAACAAATCAACTACTCTTCAGCTTTCACTGAACAACTCCGGAAGCACCTCCCCCGCATTCCCCACGATAACACGATCATACTCTGATGCTCCGGAAGGCTCGGGATTGATCTCGATGCAGTAAGCGCCGGATTGCTTTGCAAGGTCGGGGAAACCTGCTGCAGGCCAGACAACGCCGGATGTCCCGACAGAAATGAAAAGGTCACAGCTTGCGATAACCGCTGACGCCCTGTTCATAACCACGGCATCGAGCATGTCGCCGAACCATATGATATCGGGTCTGAGCCAATTCCCGCAATCACAACGGGTTGACTCATATGATTCGTTGTAGTCCTCCTTTCTGCTCCCGCACTTCTGACAGCGGAGACGCCAGAGACTGCCGTGCAGTTCGATGACGTCTCGTGATCCGGCTCTCTGGTGCATCCCGTCGATGTTCTGTGTCACCACCCGGACACCCGGCATCCCGGCAATCACCCTGTGGCCCCCGTGAGGTTCACAGTCGAGCACAGATCGACGACGTTTTTCGTGAAAACCCAGCACCTTTTCAGGATCGCGCTCAAAAGCCTTCTGGCAGGCGTACTCATCAATACTGTAGGACCCCCAGATCCCTCCTTTGCCACGGTAGGTCGGCACGCCGCTTTCGGCCGACATGCCGGCCCCGGTAAAAAAAACAATTGCGCTGAAATTCTCCGTATCGATAGTCTGCATGGTGTATCCGCGCTACGTTAAGAGAAAAGTCCTGCGTTTCATTGCGTCATAACATGATTTTCATGTATAAAAATAGCCAAAATATATCGTCTGATCCTTCTGATTCGCCAGATATACCGTATGCCGGAAATTCCATGGATCAGGGCTCCATGGAATTGCAGGGTCTACAGAAGATTCAGGAAACTGGCTTAGTGTTGTATAATCCTGAATACCGTCAAATGCAACAGCCTCTATGCCGCCCGGCTCTCCCGGTGGTGCATCACACTCTGCAACGACCTGCCCGAAAAGACTCAGTATCACGAGCTTGTTTGACAACGTATCGCTCGCGATATAGGTCCATGGTGCAGAACTCAGCCCCCTGCAATTGGAGCCGATCGGCACGTGCAGAGTTGCAAGAATATTTCCCGCTCGGTCGATCATCTCCAGGGCGCTACCGTCGGAACGAAGGAAATACTGGCCATTAAAGGCGAGCGCGTGGCTGTCGGAAAACGGCACGATGATCGTGTCGACATGAGCGCCTGAATCCGCATCTATCCCGATGATACTGTCAGCATGTTCATGGGGCGAACCCGACCCCTCAGTCGCCCAGAGCCTGTTTTGAGTTCTATCATACGCCATTCCGGATATTCGCCAGTAATTCTTCGGTGAGCTGAAACGGCCTGTTTCCTCAGGATTCCGGCGGTAGAGACGCAAAAAGACTATATCCGCCTCTTGGCCTGTCTGCGTCAGAAAAGCAAGTGACGGCTCCCCTTTATGGAATGCGACTGTAAGCGCTGTATCGGTGCCTCTGGTTTTGTATGGAAACGGGTAGGAACCTGTCTTGAAAAAATGCAACTGTTGCCTTGACATAAAACACTCCTCTCATACGGCTTTCTGTTGATTGACAATAAAAGATCATCTTCCCTCTCTGAATAGAAAACCGCAGAGTTGATTGTTTCGTTGCCATTAGTTTTCACATGTATCGCCTGCGGGAAATATCTTGTTGCACCGCCGCATCAGGCACATCAACCGGCCTTCTCCCGGGGATGCTCGCGTTTCGCTATCTTTCCGTTATATTTACTCTCGAATGATGAGCTGTTATGACGTATTGCATAACTTTGCAGAGCGTCCCGGCTGCTTTCGGAATGCTGCCGAAAAAACTGTCCTGCAAGCGGTTACCTTTATAGACGTTCTTGTTATCAAGCGCGCTTGAAAACGTTCAACTCTGCATCCTATGAACATCAAAATACTGCTGCTGCTTTTCTGGGCTTTTATCATATACAATATCATCACCGCCGTCATATCGTACTTTTTCTAACTGAAATCCTGTTCCATCATGAAAAAAATCGGTGTTCTTCTGTCCGGCTGCGGAGTAATGGACGGAACGGAAATCCACGAAGCTGTCCTGACCCTTTTAGCTCTTGACATTGCAGGCGCTGAAGCTGTATGCATCGCTCCCGATATCGACCAGCATCATGTCATCAACCATGCGAGCGGGGAAGAGATGAAAGGAGAAACACGCAATGTGCTTGTTGAGTCAGCACGGATAGCCAGAGGAAACATTAAAAACCTGAAAGATATCGATTCTCTCAACCTCGATGCCCTGATCCTTCCGGGAGGGTTCGGTGCCGCTAAAAACCTTTCTGATTATGCCTTCAAAGGTGCAGAGTTCACCGTGCTTCCGGAAGTTGAACAGGCTGTCCGAACCTTCTATGAGGCAAAAAAACCGCTTGGTTTTATCTGCATCTCACCGGTAATAGCGGCAAAAGTGCTTGGAAAAGATCATGTAGAAGTAACCATAGGCAGAGACAAGCAAAGCGCGGAAAACATCGAGGCGGTCGGCGCTACACATGTAAACTGCCAGGTTTACAACATACATGCCAGTAGTGACGGGAAAATCATCAGCACCCCGGCCTATATGCTCGGACCGACAATAAAGAATGTTGCAAAAGGCATCGAGAAGCTGGTCAACGCAGTAGTTGCTTTAGCCTGACAGCAGTGACAAGTGACAGGTGACGAGCCATCCACTCCTCCTTTTTTCTCGTCACTCGTCACTATTTGCTCACCTTTGCCGACTGGAGGCTGCCTACTGATTTTCTCTCCCCTAAGCTCTCTTTCTGACTTTTTACTTTTGATTTTTGACTTCTCCCCCTACTTCTCATACGGCACACCGAGCTCACGAGGCGCCCGTGATTTGCCGACAAAACCGGCCATCACAAGAAGTGTCATCACATACGGCAACGCCTGAATAAGCTGGGAAGGGATCAAGCCTGTCTGCAGCCACATCTCGAGAGATTCTGCTCCGGCAAACGTGACGCTTGCCAGAGCAGCCCCGACAGGTGTCCACTTTCCGACAATCATTGCTGCAAGAGCGATATACCCCCTGCCTGCTGACATATTGTCGGTAAAACTGTGTTGTTGAAACGCGAGAAACACACCGGCAAGAGCAGCGAGCACACCGGAAATCAGCACCCCTGAATATCGCATCGGCAGCACCCGTATTCCGGCAGCATCGATTGCCTCGGCACTCTCTCCGACGGAACGAAGCCTGAGCCCGTAAGGTGTCTTGAACAGCACATAGTGTCCAATGACAACGGACGCCAGAGCGACAATAACTATCGGGTCAAAAAGAAGATGTGAAACATGCAGACCGTCAATCCTCTCGGAATTCATTGAACTTCCGAAAAGAACACTCAATCCGAAACGAGTTGCTCCCATGACCAGAATATTTATCGCGATACCGGTCACTATCTGGTCTGCCTTCAGGGAAACGGTGACAAACGCATGAAGCAGTGCCACCAGAAGACCGCAGAGAAGACCCGCAAATATCCCGATAACGGCTGATCCTGAAAAGTGTTGTCCCACCGCTGCCCCGAATGCACCGGCAAGTATCAGACCCTCGAGAGCAAGGTTGATCACTCCTCCCCGTTCTGAAAAGGTGGCACCGACAGAGGTAAGAACATAGGGCACAGCAATGCGCAGAACCTGCAAAAGAAAAATAATGAGTTCTGTTCCCATATTTTTATCCTGTTATCGCTATCAACGTCAGGGTTCATGCACCATAAGAACCCTTTTTTTGTTACATTAAATTTTATGTTAATCTAACAAAGGTAGAAAATCTGACTCTGCTTTACGCAAGCCTTTCAACTCTTTTTCGATTTTCAACACATAGTATTTTTCAAAAAAATGCCCGATTCCCAACTTACCTCACAGGATTCCACCGACAAACATTATATCTACAGTTTCTCCGCAGGCGGTGCTGACGGTGACGCCTCCATGAAAAACCTGCTGGGAGGCAAGGGTGCGAACCTTGCTGAAATGGCGAACATAGGCCTTCCGGTGCCTCCCGGCTTTACCATTTCTACAGAAGTCTGCACCTACTACTACGACCATCAGAAAACCTATCCGGAAAATCTGTTTGAAACCTATATTCCCGAAGCGCTGAAAAAACTTGAAGCGTACCTCGGCAAGAAGTTCGGAGACCCCGATGAGCCTCTTCTGCTCTCAGTGCGATCAGGTTCAAGAGCATCGATGCCGGGAATGATGGACACGATACTCAACCTCGGTCTTAATGACCGAAGTGTCGAAGGACTGGCGAAAAAATCGGGAAATCCAAGATTCGCATGGGACTGTTACCGTCGTTTTATCCAGATGTACGGTGATGTGGTGCTTGGCCTCAAACCTTCCGACAGCAAGCAGAAAGATCCGTTTGAACTGATTCAGGAAGAAAGGAAAAATGCCCTTGGCAAACAACTGGACACAGAACTCGATACGGAAGATCTGAAGTATATTGTCTCGGCGTACAAAGCGGCAATTCAGGCACATACCTGCACGATTTTCCCTGAAGATCCCATGGAGCAGCTGCGGGGAGCGATCAGTGCTGTATTCGACAGCTGGAACAACGAGCGGGCAGTCGTCTACCGAAAACTGAACAATATACCCGGTTGGTGGGGAACCGCGTGCAATATCCAGGCGATGGTGTTCGGCAACATGGGAGACACCTCCGGTACCGGTGTGGCGTTTACAAGAGACGCTGCAACGGGTGAAAACACCTTCTATGGCGAATACCTCATGAATGCCCAGGGGGAAGATGTCGTCGCCGGAACAAGAACCCCTCTGAAAATAAAACACCTTCAGGAGACAAATCCTGAGATATACCAGGAGCTTGACACTATACGTACCCAGCTTGAGCAGCACTACCGGGATATGATGGATGTTGAATTCACCATAGAGAACGGGAAACTCTTCATGCTGCAGTGCCGTGTAGGAAAAAGAACAGGATTTGCCGCTATCAAAATAGCCTATGATATGTGCATGGAAGGCCTGATTGACGAAAAGGAAGCCCTGCTGCGCATTGAACCGGATCAGCTCAATCAGCTCCTCAGACCGGTATTCGATCCCGCAGAAAAAAAGAAGGCCATCGAAGAAGGAAAACTCCTTGCCACAGGTCTTAACGCCGGACCGGGCGCAGCGACCGGCAACATATACTTTAACGCTGACGACGCTCAACAGGCAAAAGAACGCGGTGAAAAGGCAATCCTTGTACGGATTGAAACCTCTCCCGAAGACATTCAGGGCATGTCAATCTCGGAGGGAATTCTTACCGAACGGGGTGGTATGACCTCCCATGCAGCGCTGGTAGCACGCCAGATGGGCAAGGTCTGCGTTGCGGGATGCGGGGCACTCACTATCAATTACGCGAAAGGGGAACTCCGGATCGACGGGCACGACATCGTGCTGTATGAAGGTGACCCCATTTCCATTGACGGTAGTACCGGTGAGGTTTTAGCGGGAGAGATAAAAACCCGTAATTCTGAGGTTATCGCCGTCATTGCAGACAAAACCCTTACACCTGAAGAAGCTCCGGTATGGCAGATTTTTGATCAATTCATGCGTTGGTCGGATACATACCGCAAACTCCGTGTGAGAGCAAATGCAGATCAGCCGGATCAGGCGGAACTCGCCGTCAGGCTCGGTGCGGAAGGTATCGGATTGTGCAGAACCGAGCATATGTTTTTCGGGGGTGACCGTATAGACGCAATGCGGGAAATGATTCTGGCTGAAGACATCACTGGCCGTCAGAAAGCACTCGATAAATTGCTGCCTTACCAGCGAGAAGACTTTTATGGATTGTTCAAGGCCATGGGGGCTCGCCCGGTTACCATACGACTTCTCGACCCTCCCCTTCATGAATTCCTCCCGCAGGAAGAAAAGGAGATCGAGGAACTCGCAGCGGTACTTGGCAAACCCATTGATGAAGTTAAACACAGAATCGAAAGCCTGCACGAGTTCAACCCCATGCTCGGTCTGCGGGGATGCCGTCTGGGAATCATTCATCCTGAAATTCCTGCCATGCAGGTAAGAGCTATTTTTGAAGCAGCCTGTAAAATCAAGAAAGAGGGCAACGATATCGTTCCGGAAATCATGGTTCCACTTGTAAGCACCGTGAAAGAGCTTGAAATAACCAGTGAAATCATTCACAAGATTGCCCGAAGTGTTATGGCCGAACAGGAAGTCGGCATACAATATCTGGTCGGAACAATGATCGAAGTGCCGAGAGCGGCCCTGACATCAGATGAAATCGCCAAAGCCGCTGACTTTTTCAGTTACGGCACCAACGACCTCACACAAATGGGTATGGGCATGAGCCGGGACGATTCCGGACAGTTCCTTCCGGCATATCAGAACCAGGATATTTTTGCGCGCAATCCCTTTGAGTCCATCGATACAAAGGGAATAGGACGTCTGATCAGAATATCTTCCAAAGAGGGCCGTGAGGCAAAAAAAGAGATCAAGCTGGGTATCTGCGGAGAGCACGGAGGAGATCCCGCATCCGTAGAATTCTGCCACGCCCTGGGACTGAACTATGTATCATGCAGTCCCTTCAGGATACCTATAGCACGCCTTGCTGCCGCAAGGGCCGCATTGAGCAGTTGATATCGGTCAAAAAAACAGCGCCATCTCTGTGATGGCGCTGTAAAAACTGTTTCAAGTGTGTTGCCGGGAGCTGAAAAACACATCAGGCAAAACCTCAAGGCATATACTCTGATTCTCTCCTTGCAGAATGGAAGAGTTCGGACAGGTTGGATTGGATTCAACCTCATCCTTATGACAAGCAGTCATAACACATGGGATTGCCAGCAAAACAAGAATCCTGAAAAGTTGCTCAACAGTAAACATAGGTGCAGGGGATTAGGTTAATGAATACGCCTACTAGTTTTCAACCATGTAAGAATATAACGTGATCCCACTACTGTCCGG
>JAPHUN010000202.1 GCA_026193435.1 Chlorobium sp. | reverse complement strand
CGATATTTTCCGGTCGATATCAGCCGTCCGGCGCTCGAATCCTCGATCCGGGAACTTACCTGCATGTTTCCGGAACTTGAGGTGCAGGGTATCGTGGCCGACTACTTTCACCAGATGCATCTCGTTCCTGGAGACCGGAAGAAGCTATTCTGCTTTCTCGGCAGCACGATCGGCAACCTGGAACGGGAGGAGGCGTCAGCGTTCGTAGGGGATATCAGCGATGCAATGGAGCCCGGAGACGGGTTGCTGATAGGGTTCGACAGAGTCAAGGATACTGCCGTTCTGGAACTGGCATACAACGATGCGGAGGGCATTACTGCCCGCTTCAATCTGAACATCCTCAATGTCGTGAACAGTCTGATCAAATCGGATTTTAACCCCAAGGATTTCAGGCACAGGGCGTTTTACAACAGGAAACTGAGACGCATAGAGATGCACCTCGAAGCCGGGAGCGATGTTCGAGTGAAGAGCCTGTTGGCGGAAGAGGAAATGCTGATCCGAAAAGGGGAGCGCATCCACACCGAGAGTTCACACAAGTTCGAAGAGTCGGACATCCGGACTCTTGCCCAAACGGCAGGGCTGGTTGTGAAGAATATCTTTTCCGATGAAAGGGAGTGGTTCAGTCTGGTGCAGTACGGGAAAGAGGGGTGAAGGATATGCATGTGAGCTTATCTGCTCACAAACCAGGGCACAAACCTTGAATTATCAAAGCGGTCATGGCATGGGAAATTGATCAGAACGTGACAGCGCATGGGTTTCAGCGATGAATGAGATTAAATCAGAAGGGAGATGTGATGTTACTTCGAAATCCTTTCAGGGTGGCTGCTGCTCAGGTGGCTCCGATATTCCTGAATCGGGACAAGACCGTCGAGAAGGCGTGCGATGTCATCGCCGAGGCAGGTCGGAACGGTGCTCAACTTGTCGTGTTTCCTGAAGCGTTCATTTCGGGCTATCCCGATTGGGTATGGCTCATCCCCAACAGCAAGGGCGCGGTCTTGAATGAGCTTTATGCAGAGCTTGTTCAAAACGCGCTAACCATTCCGGATACATCGACCAGCAAGCTGTGCAAGGTGGCGAAGCAGTCCAAAATTCATGTCGTCATAGGGATACTTGAACGCAACACAGAAGCCAGTAATGCAAGTCTGTTTAACACGCTCCTGTTCATTGATGACCATGGCAATATCATGGGCAAGCATCGCAAACTGATTCCTACCGGGGCTGAACGTCTTGTTTGGGCACAAGGAGATGGCAGCACTTTGCAGGTGTTTGATACTTCATTTGCCAGGCTGGGCGGACTCATTTGCTGGGAGAATTATATGCCGTTAGCTCGTCAAACCATGTATATGGGCGGCACACAGATTCTTGCGGCACCTACCTGGGATAAAAGTGAAAACTGGCGGCTCAGTATGAAACATATCGCCAGAGAGGGTGGAATGTTTGTCATCAGTTGCTGCATGGCGTTGAAGATGCAGGATATTCCTGATAAATATGAGTTCAAAAAGTACTATCCCGAAGGGCGGGAGTGGATTAATACAGGCAACAGCTGCATTGTCAATCCCGATGGCGAAATCATCTCCGGTCCTGTTCAGATGAAAGAAGAAATTCTCTATGGAGAAGTTGATCTCACGCTTGTTGCACAGTCCAAAAGGATGTTTGATGCGGCAGGACATTATGCAAGACCGGATGTTTTCACGTTTGTCGTCAATCGAGGGGAGAGTAAATCGTCGTGACTCGATGCAAGAAGCAATGAGTCTTTGCGCGAGTGGTTGCGTGAATTATCGGGGAACGATCGAAATAAAGTCGCAAACAACTCCCAAGTCCTACTTATAATTAGCGATAAACAGAGTGAGGAGTACCTGATGAACAAGAAAAATATTGGCAGTAGCTTCGACGACTTTCTCGAAGAAGAAGCGATTCTCGATGAAACGACGGCAGTCGCTATAAAGAGGGTGATAGCCTGGCAAATCGATCAGGAAATGAAAGTGCAAAAGCTGACAAAGTCAGCAATGGCGAAGAAAATGCATACCAGTCGGTCGGCTCTGAACCGTTTGCTCGATGAAAACGATACGAGTCTGACTCTCACGACTCTGTCACGCGCGGCATCCGTTCTTGGGAAGAGATTCAGGATTGAACTTGAGTCCTGAGGTGGTACAGGGGAGCGATTTTTCAGGTTATTCGTCAGGCTGGTGATACAGGTGTTTTGTGTTTTGCTTGAAGTATCTTTTCGTAGAGCGTTTCAGGAGCAATATCAGCGCCGTTGGACCATGCTATGGTTCCGCCTTCAATAGTTGCCTGACGGAAAAAAGCTAGATCCTTCAATGGTTCGAATATTGGTCCTTTCCGAAGAAATTCGGAGAAGTCAATATCACCATGGGTACCGTCGTCAAAAAGGATGTGATAGACATATCCTTCTTTGTAGGTGATTTTTACGATGTCGTTCATATTCCACATAACATTGTTCCTCAGTTGAGCGGTTCAATCTGTTTGATTTCTTTCCCGGCAATAGCTAAATGCCAATCATATACAAGGTCGGCAACATGTAAATCGATCCATTCTCTTACCAGTTTAATTGCTGTTTTTGAAGCCAGATCACCTCTCAAAATGTTTCCTTGAAAATCAAATACGGCCTTTTTCCCCTGGAATTCGGCATGAAGGTGGGGAGGATTATGATCCTCGTAAAACATTCTTATAACAATTCCGAAAAATCTGGAGATTTCTGGCATAAAATCAGCTCTGTCGAAATTCACGAATGCTCTGTTCGTATTTCTTCATTATTACTAAGATACAGAATATCTCTAAAACCAAAGGTGCAACGAAATAGTACTGTTTTGTGATGGCATAAGGTTCTGAAGCCTTTTAAGCTTGTCAAAAATGGTCCATAAGAGAGGTAAGAACCTCTGTGTCGGTATTGGTGAAATCTGCAATACCCTGCAGATATCGTGGGCGACCTATTACCGCTTTTTTGAATATCGGGGAGTGAAGCTTGAATGCGAAAAAAATGCAATTAAGCTGTATCTTATTCAATAAAAATAAGAAAGGCTATTGGAGCAATAATAGTAATTAATCTCATGCGTACAGGAGGTAAGAAATGCGCGTTCTTAGAATCATCACAACATTCTTCGTTTTAGTTGCTTTGTTCGGTTGTGCGACTGGGTCGGCAATCCTCACAGGAAAAGCGAGGCCCGCAACTGATCCGACTGAAGTAAAAATCTATCTTGATCCGCCATCTCAATATGAAACCATAGGGATAGTCGAGGCTTCCAGTGACGTCGAATTTTCAACACAGGCGGCACAGGACAGAGTAATAAATGAACTTCAAGCCCAGGCAGCTAAAATAGGTGCCAACGGTGTGATTCTCATGGATACAGGACATAAATCCGGTGATATGGTTGGTTTTTATTCTGGTGGCACTTTTTATTCCAGCGCAAGTGAAACGAAAACAGCGAAAGGAAAGGCGATATTCATAATTCAAGAATAAACATCTCACAACTGCAAGTATATAAGCATTTGTGGTTCATGAAGGAGACAATGATTTTGAGTACAGTACGAATACTATCAGCCTGCATGTTTAGCATCTTGATGGTACTGTTTATTTTTTCATCTGAACAAGTTGAAGCGAAAGATGAACTAAAGACAATAGTGGAATTGGAGAGAAAGGTGCAGCATTTGGAAAAGAGGGTAGTCAAACTTGAAGCCCTGCTCCTACAAAGAGAGCATTCGGGATCGCCTTCTAAACCTGTGCTTTCTGGCGACTGGCGCACTACCGCTAATTGGAGATCGCTACAGAAGGGCATGACGAAGCAAGAAGTCAAACAATTTCTCGGAGAGCCACCAAATGTTTGGGCAAAATCTTACGGTGACACATGGTTTTACCCTGATCTCTCCGGAGGGCAAGTCCAGTTTGACGGTAGCGATAGACTAGAAGGATGGAACGAACCCTGATACTGACCAAACAAGCCATTGAAGGGCAGCTAGAAATCCGGTGCGTTTGTTGCCGTCAACAAACGGATGGTTACGAATAATGCCATAGGCATAGGACGCTGCCAGATCAAAGACGGACGGATCGTCGCTATACTTTGCCTGGTTTTGCGGACGGGCAAGCGCTGACGATAAAAGACAGGCATCACGAATACCAGTGCTTCCGCCATGCTCGGCAATTTGTTCGTCATGTATCGCCAAGACAACCTCATCAACAATCCATCGCCAGCTCATTTGGCAAGTTCATGAAGAGCGTTCCTGTATTCAGACATTCCCTCACGAGCGGCCTCGATTTGCTCGGCAAATTCAGGATCGTAAGGCGTTACGGCATATCCTGAAGGGGTTTCCGTTAAATACACGATGTCCCCTTGCTTGATCTTCAGGCGCTCAGCTACAGCCTTTGGCAGGATAACGCCTGTCGAATTACCAATCTTGGTTACTGTTGCGCGCATACAATCACCTCCGTTCTGTTATACCATATGTTATAACAAAACAGGGCTATGGCCAAAAAATTTTTTCCTGCATGTGTTTAAAAAACCAAAGAGAAGCGTTTCCGCCCCTTGCAACACAGAAGAGTATACGTGATTGGTTTTTGACATACAGCGGTTTTTCAGTCAGGTGTATGCTTTGGAAGAGTCGTCGTTGCTGACCGGGAAATGGCAGCCACGGGGCCTGCCCCTAAGGGTGTATGTGAAAAGACCGGAGGCGGGAGGGCGAAAGATTTTTCGCCCCTACGGAGTATCGTGGCGGGGCGTTCCTATGGAGGCAGTATTTACGTTCTTCCTGATACTGTCTTTTTAATCCACGCAGGATCTCGTCGCATTGGAAGTACGGCAATAACACTAACGACTTTATCGCTGATGTCGTAATAAATTGCGTAAGGAAATCGTTTTGAGATCAGTCTGTAGAATCCGAACTTGACCTGGTGGGTTCCTGCATAAAGGTAGAGTGATTCAATGTCACTCAATATGGAATCCCAGAAGTATTCCCCCAGCCATGATCTGCGGTAGGCATAGAATGCTTT
>JAPHUN010000187.1 GCA_026193435.1 Chlorobium sp. | reverse complement strand
TGACTCTGGTTTTCCCTGAACCCGCTCCCGCGAGAACCATGACCGGACCATCTGTTTTCTGAACGGCCTGCTGCTGCACATCGTTCAACTGCTCTAAAAAATCAATCAATACTGTCTCTGAAAAAAGTTATTCTGTAAACCATGCACAAGCTTCGTTACGGCTCGCGGTTAAAATAAAAAAAAAGACCGTCTTCCTTTGAAACGGCCTCATGTTTTTTGTCATACCATGATGAGTCCTGCAGATTGGAGCCAGAAGATGGAGAATACATTGATCAACATCCTGGTCTTCATTTCATTGCGTCGCCGACCGCCTTTCCAACAGAGCAATGTATCGATATTTTCCTCTGTTCTCCACATCTGTCGGCATGGATCAGCACCGTGACGTTTCAGACTTCATAGAGGCCCGATGTTCTCCCTGCCATCTCAAAATCCTTTTCACTCAATCCGCCCAGTGAGTGGCTCCACCAGGTAACCGTTACCTTTCCCCATTCGACAAGCACCGCAGGATGATGATCGGCTTTCTCGGCGATCATGCCGACTTTCACACTGAAAGCCATCGCAGAGACAAAGTCTTCAAATGTGAAGAGACGTACGAGTCGATTCCCGCCTTCCGCCAAAGTCACTTCCCATCCGGCAAGCTGACGGGCTTTCTCCTCAACAACACCTTCTGCAAGCTTTTCCATAGTACCTCCCCTCATGATTTCGAAATTGAAACGACCTGCTGAAAGAACAGCACCCTTCTCCCGGGCACCTCTCTGTATTGTATCATTTTACATTTCATGGAGATGCATTCAATGCTATATTAGATCCAAAATCAGCGTGTATCGCTCTAACGGATAATAACATCCATGGATGTTGAGATATTGAGGCAATGTTCCCATTAGTTTACGAAATAAACACCAGAGTCTGGCTGCACCAGCTTTCAATTATCCATCAAAAACCCGTCACTCTCGGCACGGTCCCTGACAAAGAGTTCGACTTTTTCAAAACGTGCGGTTTTGATATCATCTGGCTTATGGGCGTCTGGAAAGAAAGCCTGTACAGTCAGGCGATCGCCCGCTCGCATCATGGACTCCGGACAGCCTTTCTCGAACAGCTCGAACATCTTGAACCTCAAGACGTAGCAGGATCACCCTATTCCATTCCCGAGTACAGCCTCAACCCCGCTCTTGGAGAAGAAGAAGAACTTGAAGACTTCAGAAAAAGGCTCCGTGACTGCGGTATCAGGCTCATGCTGGATTTCGTCCCGAACCATCTGGCTCTTGACAATAAATGGCTCCCCCGATACCCGGAATACTTTGTCACCTTGTCGGATGAGGAGCACTATCTGGACCCCGGTTCATGTTTTGAGTATAAACGCGACCACTTTCTTGCTCACGGTAAAGACCCTTACTTTCCTGCATGGACGGATACGTTACAGCTGAACTACGCAAACCCGGCGACACATGATCTGATGACGGAAAACCTGCTTTCAATCAGCAGAAAATGCGATGCGGCGCGTTGCGATGTCGCCATGTTGATTCTCAAATCTGTGTTCGACACGACATGGTCCCCTCTCAGCGGTCCGATGCCGTATGAATTCTGGCCAAACGCCATCAAAACGGTTAAATCAGAGTATCCCGGCTTTCTTTTTCTGGCAGAATCATACTGGAACAAGGAATGGGAGCTGCAACAGCAGGGGTTCGACTATACCTACGATAAACAGTTTTATGACTATCTCACTGAACATCCTGTGAATATCACCAGACTTCGGGAACATCTGAAGGCGGACTGGGACTACCAGTCCCGACTCTGCCTCTTTCTGGAAAATCATGACGAACCGCGCGCGGCAAAAAAACTCGGCCCGAACCATCTTGCCGGAGCGCTGCTTATGCTTACCTCTCCGGGAATGCACCTTATCCACCAGGGACAGCTTGAAGGATTTAAGCGACAACTCCCCGTTCAGTTGCTCCGTCAGGCAAGTGAACCGTTCAGCAGTGAACTGCCTGAACGCTATCGGCAGCTCTTCGAACTGACCGGCGAAGAACTCTATACCAAAGGGGAAATTGAAATTCTTCCTCTCAATGTCCATGACACCTCAGGATGTATAGGATATCGACGCCATCTCAACGGCGAGTCCGCTTTCATTCTGGCGAATTTCAGTTCGATCGGCGTGGAGATAAACATTGATCACAAACAACTTGTTGATATCGACAAAAAAAAGTTCACCATCTTCAGCACACATCAGAAGAAAAAGCATTCCGAGACCTGTCAGCACGAAAAAGGAGCAAGCATTAGACTTTCGCCTCATGAAGGCGTTATCATCCGATGTCACGGCTGACACGTCCTCTCTTCCTCCTCGGCAACCCCCAACTGTCCGCAAGGCATTGCACAGTTCAGATTGACAGCGTAAATTGTTCATTGTTATCTCATTTCTATCCTGTGACGTTTAAACAGCTGTACATAAACTCTACTCTGCTGTATGCCTGAATATAACCGGATGCTTGACGGCGAAATTCTGATTGACCTCTCCTACCAGCCTGACGACGTCATAGGCGTTACCGGAAAAATATTCATTGACGCACGTCCTGAAGAGGTATGGAACACGCTTACGAACTATGATAATCTCAGCAAAACGCTTCCAAAAGTCCTGGAGAGCCACCTGATTGAAAATGAAAACGGGCATATAATCCTTGAACAGACAGGACGAACCGGGATTCTGATCTTTGAAAAAACAGTGCGGTTCAGGCTGAAAATTCAGGAAGAGTATCTTCATCGGGTCACCTTTGAGCAGATCAGCGGAGATTTTCATGTCTATAGCGGCCAATGGTTGCTGGAAACGTTACCTGATCAGAGAGGAACGTTTCTGCAATACCATGCGCTCATCAAACCGTTGTTCTTCGCCCCGCCGATCCTGGTAAGCTTTGTGCAGAGACAGGACCTGCCCGGAATTCTTTCCGCCCATAAAAAACAGGCTGAATCAGCAGCCCTCCACCGAAATACACCATAACATTACGGGCATGATCAAGATTAAAGGGATGTTCCGGGCCTTACTCTTCGCTCTCCTGCTCCTATTGTCGCAGACGCCTGCGGCGACAGGTGAAAACGCGCAGGATGATCCTGCTCTCACCAGGCAACGGTTGCTTGAAGGAGAGACGGTGATCGATCTTCATAGAAACACGGATGACATCATCGATGTCTCAGGCTCTATCTATGTGCATTCGAAACCTGCGACCATCTGGAATATCATCACCGATTACAACAATCTCGCAAAGACGATGCCCAGGGTCAGGGAAAGCCGGGTGGTGCAAGACAATGGCAACATAAAAATCATTGATCAAACAAGTAAAACAGGTGTGCTCTTCATAAAAATCAAGTTCAGCACCCGAATGACAATTACCGAAAACTTTCCCGAAACGCTCTCTTTTGAGCTGATCAGCGGAGATTTCAAAACCTTCAACGGGAAATGGGTACTGACACCTGACGAAAGTCGAAACGGCACTTTTCTTGTGTGGTCGGCACAAGTAAACCCCGACTTTTCCGCGCCGGATTTTATTGTTGATGCCGTCCAGAAAAGAGATCTTCGCGAACTGCTCGAAACCATCAGGGAACTGAGCGAATCAGAAACAGGCTCATCCAGGCTGCCAAAGAGTCCTGAGCAGCATGGATGACCAGCATCGCGGTTTATCCGAAGCGAACCGTCAAAAGCTGCGTGACGGTGAAACGCTCATCTCTATCTCATACCTTGAAAATGATCTCATCAACGCGTCAGGAGCTGTTTTCGTGGCTGCCCGCCCTGAAACCATCTGGGCCATTTTAACCGACTACAATCATCTGAGCGAGAAAATCCCAAAAGTTGTCGAAAGCAGATTGGTCGAAGACAACGGTGATGAAAAAATCATAGCCCAAACCGGCAGAAGCGGCATTTTTTTTATTGAAAAATCCGTTGCTATCATCCTGAGCGTAAAAGAAATTTTTCCTCAAAGCCTCTCTTTCGATCTCCTCGAGGGCGAGTTTTCAGTCTATCGGGGAGCGTGGTATTTTGAACCGTCTGAAGACGGAAGCGCTACATTTCTCAGCTGGCAGGCATTCCTTAAGCCTCTTTTTTTCGCCCCGCCTTTTCTGGTGAGCTTTGTTCAGCACCAGGATCTGCCGACCATATTGAAAGCAGTCAGAGAACTTGCCGAGGCAGACGAGAAGAACAGCAACAGCGTGGCAGACTGAGCGGGACCGTTTCAGAGAGCAGAGAAAACATACACAACACTATTGCCTGCAGAATATGTCAAATCAGAAATCCATATGCGTAACCGGAGCGACCGGTTTTATCGCTTCCCACATTATCATGTCACTGCTTGAAAAAGGCTACCGGGTAAAAGGAACCGTTCGCCATTTGAGCCGTCTTGAAAAGGTTCCCTGGCTTGCTGAACTTGCAGCCGTCAATGAACAGCTCGATCTTTTCGAGTCGGACCTGCTTGCAAAAGATTCTTTCAACAACGCGGTTGATGGCTGCCATACCGTTATCCATACAGCAAGCCCTTATGTCATCAATGTACAAGACCCTGAAAAAGACCTCCTCCAGCCCGCTGTTATCGGCACCGAAAATGTTCTTGCCGCCTGTCAAAGATCGGACAGTGTTCAACGTGTTGTCCTGACATCGTCTGTCGCTGCCGTCACGGATGAACCTGATTCGAACATCGTCCTGACTGAAAACGACTGGAACGTGAGATCCTCTCTGAAACGCAACCCCTACCACTACTC
>JAPHUN010000100.1 GCA_026193435.1 Chlorobium sp. | reverse complement strand
CTGGCGGATGACAACCTTTCGGAGCATCTGCTGGGCGGAGGGGAGCGTGGACGGGAAATTGCCGTACGAATGATGCAATTTCTTTCGACAGGCCTCTTATTGATCGCCTTGTGCGGGCCGCAGCTCTGTTCCGGAGAAAAGATGGTTCGACGGGATGCTCTCGATATGGTCTATCTCCTCGATGTCTCAAACAGCATGCTTGCAAGGGACATCTCCCCTGACCGGCTGGAAAGGGCGAGAGAGGAGATCCTGAGAATCAGCCGGGGGGTTGAGCGTGGCAGGCGAGGTCTTGTCGCATTCGCCGGATCGGGGGTTGTCCAGTGTCCTTTGACGACCGATCAGCAGGCGTTCGAAACGATGCTGGGTATAGCGTCGCCTGATCTGATCGAGGCGCAGGGCACCGATATCAGCGCGGCAATGGATGTCGCGCAGAAGATGTTTTCAGGTTCGAAAACGGAGGAAAAGGTGAAGGCAGGAGGTGTGGCCGTGCTTGTCAGTGACGGAGAAGCGCATGAGAAGGGGTTTTCGGCAGCGGCCCGGAAGCTGAAGGAGCAAGATGTGCGGCTTATCGTTGTCGGGGTTGGAGAGGAAGAGCCGGTCACCATTCCTGTCGCGGGTGATCTTTCCCTGCAGGACAGGGTGAAGCGCGATGCAGGGGGCGAGGCTGTTCTGACCGCTTTCAGACCGGATCTGCTTGTCACGCTCGCGGAAGATGCGGGCGGAATCTTTTTGCACAGCAGGGAGAGCGGCTTTGTTTCAGATGAGGCGCTGAAAACCATCGACACGATAGATCGCGGCAAACAGTGGATAACCGAGCCTCGCCATCGGGAAGATCTGTTCCACTATTTCGTGCTGTTGTCGGTGTCGCTGCTGCTTGGGGCGGGGGTTTTACAGGCTAAGCAATGAGCAGTGAGGGGAAAAGGGAAATGAATAATGGATAATGAATAGCTAAATAGCTATTTCGCTGTCAAGCTATCCAGCCATTTGGCCATTGAGCCCTCCAGCGAGTTTGATTTTTTTGCTCGTCACTCGTTACAAGTCACTGCTTCAACTATCTTCATCTTAGTACTGCCTACTGCCTACTGCCTACTGCCTACTGCCTACTGCCTACTGCCTACTGGTCACTGCTTCCGTTCTGCTGGATTATTTAGTAAAGATTCTTACATTGATTTTTGTTATTTGTTCTCGCATTGCACTACCAAAAATACCATCTATGGAGCAGCCCACACAGCAGAAGAAATCCCTGGAGCCGATGGAAAAAGCCAAGCTTGCCATGAGGCTTGTCAGCAATCCCGATTTTGAAAACGAAATCGATGCGTATGTCAGCGGCAAGGATTATGATGAACACAGCGTCAACTTTTTCAAACATCAGATCGCTATCCAGCAGAGGCTTCAATCTGAAAGCGGAAAACTGCTGAACACAGGCGGACAGATTGTCTCCGTAGTTATGGGTGCGCTTGCGAACACCCTGAAAAACACTGTGGATAACACGATGGAAGCGGCCAGCAGAAAAAAAGGCTGATTCTTCGGGCTATTCCAGGCCCGAAACGCCAGCATACCGTATTCCTGCAAGCGACGCCATATCCTGCTTCCAGGACACCAGATCATCCGTTGTGAATTTGCGGAAATGGTTGTGTCCGCACGCCCTTGCCATGACTTTCATCATGCTGACCGAGTTCTGCAGAAAGTTGTGCAGACGTTCAGCCGATCGATCGATAACAATTCTCTCTCGCAGTTTTTTATCCTGCGTGGCCACACCGACCGGACAGTTGTTGTTTTGACAGGCGCGCATTCCGAGGCATCCGGCAGCCTGGATCGCGGCGTTGGCTATGGCTATACCGTCAGCTCCGAGGGCAAGCGCCTTGATGAAGTGCGATTCGGTACGTAATCCTCCGGTGATGATGAGCGTCACATGACCAGCTCCGCGTGTGTCGAGGTGTTTTCTTGCTCTTGCCAGCGCGGGGATTGTCGGGACCGCGATATTGTTTTTCAGCAGGTCGGGTGACGCGCCTGTGCCGCCGCCCCTTCCGTCAAGGATGATATAGTCGACACCAACCTCAAGGGCAAAGTCAATATCTCTTTCGATATGCTGAGCGGACATTTTGAAACCTACAGGGATACCTCCTGTGGCCTGGCGAACCTCTTCGGCGATCCGTTGAAAGTCTTCGGGAGTGACAAGTTTTCTGAATCGTGAGGGAGAGACGGCGTTGGTGTTCGGGGCAACGCCTCGTACCGTTGCGATCTCCTCACTGACCTTTTCCGCCGGCAGCATGCCTCCGGTGCCGGTTTTCGCGGCCTGACCGGCTTTGAAGTGAAACGCCTGGCATCGGGTCACCTGTTCGATATCCCAGCCGAATTCTCCCGGAGCGAGTTCATAGAAGTATCGGGAGTTTTCCGCACGCTCGGCTTCGAGCATGCCGCCTTCTCCGGAACATATGCCGGTTTCCGACAGCTCGGCTCCTCTGGAGAGGGCGATTTTGATCTCTCTGCTGAGGGCCCCGAAGCTCATGTCACTGACAAAGAGAGGTATGCTGAGTTCAAGCGGCTTTCGGGCGTTCGGCCCGATGACCAGGTTTGTGCCTACCGGAGCGTCGTCGAAGAGCGGTGATCGGGAAAGCTGGGCTGTGAGCAGCTGGATATCCTCCCATCGCGGGAGTTCGATAAGGGGGACGCCCATGGCGGAAACAGGACCGTGTGCAGAGAACGTGGCGGGATCAGCGGACGCAAGGCTGTGAATATAGTTGTTGAATGGTTCCTCAGGCCCGCCTTTCATGTCCGCGTACAGTCCCTGATAGCGTTCACGGTTCCAGCCCTGAGGATGCTCTCGTGACCACGCGATCACCTCCGCTTCATCGGTATAGACGGCATCTTCCTTTTTGTCTATCCACGCGGTGAATTTATGCAGTTTTTCCTTGTTGTCATATTCGCTGACGCCGGTATCGTAACGGTAATCCCAACGGTGTACTCCGCATAGCAGATTATGGCCTGAAACAGAGCCGTCTGCCATGAGCGCGCCCCGGTGGAGGCATCTTCCGTAGAGTACGGAAACCTCTTCACCGAAACGGATGACAACCAGATCGACTCCGGAAACAAGTGCATATGCCGGTTTTTTTTCTTCAAGCCTGCTCCATGTTGCAACTTTAACTTTTTTTGTCTTAACATTGTTATACATGTGCAGAAAGATTTAGTTACGGTTTTTCAAAGATAATCATTAAAGCACTGAAACACTATGCAGTTTGATCCCAACAAATTTACGGTAAAGGCCCAGGAGGCCCTGCAGTCGGCCGCGACACTTGCAGGGAGCAGGCAGCATCAGCAGATAGAGCCGGTGCATCTTCTTCATGTCATGTTGAGCGACAGGGAAAATATCGGATTTCAGATTGCTCAGAAGCTCGAGGTACAGGTCGATACGCTGCTCACTGTTCTTGATCTCGAACTCGATCGTATCGCCAAGGTTACCGGGGCGTCCGCGACCGGCCAGTATATCTCCCAGGATATGGGAAAGGTTTTCGACGTCGCTCTGAAGGAAGCCGAGAAGCTGAAGGACGAGTACATCAGCTCGGAACATCTGTTCATCGCCATGAGCGAGGCCGGAGGCAAGGTTTCCACGCTTATGCGGGACGCCGGACTTGAACGCGATGCCATTCTCCGGGTAATGGCAGGTATTCGCGGTTCACAGCGGGTGACCAGCCAGACGGCGGAGGATACGTATAACTCGCTCAAAAAATATTCCCGTAACCTCAATGATCTGGTTCGCAAGGGCAAGCTCGATCCTGTGATCGGGCGTGACGAGGAGATTCGCAGAGTGCTGCAGATACTGAGCAGAAGAACCAAGAACAACCCTGTGCTTATCGGCGAGCCCGGAGTGGGGAAAACAGCGATTGCCGAGGGTATCGCTCAGCGAATCGTGGCAGGGGATGTTCCGGAGAGCCTCAGAAGCAAACAGATTGCCGCACTCGATATCGCGTCACTTGTAGCCGGAGCGAAGTTCCGCGGCGAGTTCGAGGATCGCCTCAAGGCGGTGGTCAAGGAGGTTCAGGATGCGAACGGAGAGGTTATCCTGTTTATCGACGAGATGCACCTGCTTGTGGGTGCGGGGTCTGCCGAAGGAGCTGTCGATGCGGCAAACATTCTCAAGCCGGCACTTGCACGTGGTGAGTTGCGTTGTATCGGCGCGACGACGCTTGACGAGTACCGCAAGCATATTGAAAAGGACGCGGCCCTCGAACGGCGGTTTCAGACCGTTATCGTTGATCAGCCAAGCGTCGAGGATACGGTGTCAATATTACGCGGTCTGAAGGAGAAATACGAGATTCATCACGGTGTCCGTATACTCGACTCTGCGATCATTGCAGCAGCTGAACTTTCCGACCGTTACATTTCAGAGCGTTTTCTGCCTGACAAGGCTATCGATCTTATCGACGAGGCTTCTGCACGACTGCGACTCGAGATGGACAGCGATCCTGAAGAACTTGACAAGGTGAACAGGGAGATCCGCCGTCTTGAAATCGAGCGCGAGGCGCTGAAAAGAGAGTTGTCGAGCGAGTGAGTTTTTCGTGGATGTGGCGTCTAACATCAGTATACTGGTAAGCTGTTTATGAAATCCTGAATTGATTGATCGCAATCGCTCAATTCAGGGAAATGTCATTGGTTTTATTTCATGGTTTCTTTTTATTGAACAACAAAAACACCGACACTATGATGAATATGAAAAGAAATGTATGTGTACTGTTACTGGTGCTGACCGGTATCGTGGCTTCACCTCTTTCTCTGTTTGCCGGATGGAACCCTCATGAAGAGAATAGCGCTCAGCAGACAATCCGCCTGTTTCAGAAAACTGATCCCGGCCTGCAGATCTTTTTTGACGAAGCTTACGGATATGCGGTTTTCCCCGATGTCTATAAAGGAGGTATCCTTTTGCTGGGAGGAGCCCGTGGCAAGGGGTATGTCTACGAACAGGGTACCATCATCGGCAGCTCTTCGATAACCCAGATCAACGTCGGGCCACAGCTTGGCGGTCAGGCTTTTTCGGAAATTATCTTTTTCCGCAGCCAGGCCGACCTTGAGAATTTCAAGAAAGGAAACTATGAACTGAACGCTCAGGCGAGCGCGGTTGCTGTGACTGCCGGAGTTGCGACCAACAGCGAGTATTCCGATGGTGTGGCTATATTTGCGCTTCCAAAGAGCGGGCTCATGGCTGAAGCCTCTGTAGGCGGTCAGAAGTTCTCGTTCAAGCCGTATTAGGGGGAGGAATGAATAATGAATAGTGAGTGGGAAGTAGGAAGTCAGAAGTGAGAAGTCGGAATGGGTGGAAAGGACAAATGACTAATGGCAATTGACTAATGAATAATGAGTTTTTTCTCTTCCAGTCATCTTCGGGCTTGACCCGGAGATCCAGTATACTGTGTTTCTTCTTTCTAAGAACTAAGAACTAAGAACTAAGAACTAAGAACTAAGAACCAAGAACCGTGGAGAGTGTGGTTCGGCTTATCTTTACCGAACAACGAATACCGAATAACGAACAACGAATTATACTGCCGGATATGAGTTATGAATTAGTGGTGGGCCTTGAAGTCCACTGTCAGTTGAATACGAACAGCAAAGCGTTCTGCGGTTGTTCGACAGAGTTCGGTAAACCTGCCAACACCAATGTATGCCCGGTGTGTCTCGCGCTTCCCGGTGCTTTGCCGGTACTTAACCGTCGTGTTGTCGAAGATGCGGTCAAGCTTGGACTGGCTACGGATTGTACTGTCGCCAGGCAGTCGATTCTTGCCCGGAAAAACTATTTTTATCCTGATCTGCCGAAAGGTTACCAGATATCCCAGTTCGAAGAGCCCATCTGTTCTGAAGGGATGGTTTTTGTCGATACGGATGAGGGGCGGAAAAATATACGACTGGTCAGAATTCACATAGAGGAGGATGCAGGTAAATCAATACACGATATCGGTGACGATACCTTCATCGATGTCAACCGGTGCGGTGTTCCGCTGCTTGAAATTGTGAGTTATCCCGATATCCGTTCCGCCGGTGAGGCGTCGTCGTATTTGCAGAAGCTTCGCCAGATCATCAAGTATCTCGGCATATCGGACGGCAATATGGAAGAGGGCAGTCTTCGCTGTGATGCCAATGTTTCTGTCAGGCTGACGGGTGCTGAGGAGTACGGTACGAGGACTGAGATAAAGAATATGAACTCCTTCAAGAATGTTGAAAAAGCGATCGAGTATGAGTCCAAGCGCCATATCGACGTTCTGGAGAACGGTGGAACGATTTTTCAGGAGACCCGCCTGTGGGATGCCGACAGGCAGGAGACCCGATCGATGCGCGGCAAGGAGTTTGCTCATGACTATCGATATTTTCCTGATCCGGATCTGGTGCCGATTGAGGTTGATGAGGAGATGCTCGATCGTCTGAAACAGGAACTTCCCGAGCTTCCCGAGTTGCGCGCAGAACGATTTGTCCGGGAAACAGGTATTCCCGCATATGACGCCGGCGTACTGACAAGCGAACGTGAAGTCGCAGACTATTTCGAGGAGGTTGTTCGCGCTTGCGGTGACGCAAAGGCGTCCTCTAACTGGGTGATGGGTGAGGTGCTGCGGACACTCAAGGAGAAGAATATTCCTGTCGCCCTGTTTTCCGTATCACCTGAACGGCTGGGAGGTCTTCTCAATCTCATAGGAGCAGGAACGATAAGTACTACCATCGCCAAACAGGTGTTTGAACGTATGCTTGAAACCGGTGATGATGCTTCGGCAATAGTTGAAAAGGAAGGACTTGCCCAGATATCGGACACTACCGAGATAGAAACGCTTGTTCAGGATATTATCGAAGCCAATCCGGGACAGGTGGAGCAATACAGGAGCGGAAAAACCAGGATTTTCGGTTTCTTTGTCGGCCAGTGTATGAAAGCGATGAAAGGTAAGGCGAATCCTGTCGTTGTGAATGAAATCCTGAAACAGAAGCTTGACGGATAACGCCGGGCATATGGTCAGGATTCGTTGAAGAGGCCGTAGTCCTCTTTCTTTTCAGGTTCTTGTCCGGAAGAGGTTTCCGGGTTGATGACCTCTATTTTCTGGCGTGCGTCCTGGAGCCTTTTTCTGCAGATATCCGCAATTTTAAGCCCTTCTTCATAGAGCTTGATGGAGGTATCGATTCCGGTGTCAGGGTGCTCCATTTCGCCGGTTATCTCTTCGAGTCTTGCAATAAGCTCTTCTATGGTGGCTTTTTTCTGGCTCATGGGGTGTCTGCTAAGCTGAGAAGGTTACTTGTTTGTTTTTCAGGTAACATAGCCAAAGGGGCGGAGTATTCAAAGGTAGCAGTTACTGGTG
>JAPHUN010000243.1 GCA_026193435.1 Chlorobium sp. | reverse complement strand
TACTATTATCTGTTATTGTTGCCCTGGGAGGATTCTTAATGGGATTTGATGCATCCGTAATTTCAGGTGTACTAAAATTTATTGAACCCGAATTTAATCTGACAAAAATTGAATCCCGACCATCGAAACTGAAAGCTTTCGAATATTTTTTCTATGTGGATTTCATCGGTTCCCAAAGCGACGCAACTATTCATAATGCCCTGACACATCTCAGGGAATTTGCGACAATGGTCAAAGTATTGGGGAGCTATGGTGTCGTTGAATAAGGGCGATCAGTGTCAACTGTCTTTTGAGATGAGCACGACATCGATCACAGAAAAACCGCAAGGCGGCAAAAAACCCTCCCTTTTTCTGCTTGACGGCATGGCGCTGGTCTACCGGTCATTTTTCGCCCTCCAGCGCGCAGGGATGTCAACAAAAGACGGAATTCCGACAGGCGCCGCTTACGGATTTCTCATGACCCTGCTGAAAATATTTGAAACCGGCAAGCCTGAATATCTTGCCGTTGCTTTTGACAGTAAGGAAAAAACATTCCGGCATGAGCTCTATGCTCCATACAAGGCGAACCGTCCGGAACCGCCGGAAGACCTTATTGCGCAACTGGACCTGATTTTCAAGCTTGTCGAAGCGTTCCGGATCCCGATCCTCAAGCAACCCGGTTATGAAGCCGACGATCTTATAGGAAGTGCCGTCAGGCAGTTCGAGAAACAGTGCGAGATATTTATCGTCACACCGGACAAGGATCTCGCGCAACTTGTCAATGAAGGGGTTTCGATCCTTAAACCGGGCAGAAACAGGAACGAACTTGATTCCATGGGCTGTGATGAGGTCAGAAAACAGTTTGGTGTGCCGCCTGAAAGTTTTATCGATTTTCTGACCCTGACCGGGGATAGTTCGGACAACATACCCGGCGCGAAAGGAATCGGACCGAAAACCGCCTCAAAGTTGCTCACGACCTATGGTACTCTGGAAAATGTCCTTGCCCATATCGAGGAACTTGCTCCCAGGTCACGTAAAAGTCTTGAAGAGTTCGAGACAAACCGTAAGCTTATCCAGGCTCTTGTTACGATCAGGACAGATATTGCACTTGACACTACCCTGCCTGAGCTTGCATCCGGAGAGCCTGACAGCGTAAAACTTTTCGGTCTGCTGGAAAAACTTGAAATGAACAGCGTCGCAGAAAAGATACCGCACATCTTTCCAGGATCAACTCCTCCCCGAACAGGCCTTCATGAACAAAGCGAGCCTTCATTCTCTCCCCCGGAAGGGGCCGCGTATCATCTCATTGATACCCAAGCCGCTCTCACAGAACTCACGAATAGACTTGAGAAACAGAGCTCGTTTTCCATAGATACTGAAACCACCAGTCTGAACACTTTTGAAGCCGAACTTGTCGGCATTTCGATCTGCTGGAAACCGGGCGAAGCGTATTTCATCCACTTTACGGATAAAGAGCTCAGCGCAAAGACTTTTCCCGGAAAACTGCAAGATGTACTTGAAAATCCTGACATCAAAAAAACAGGACAGAATCTCAAATACGACATTCTCGTACTGAAAAATCACCATGTACGGCTCGCACCGGTCGGGTTCGATACCATGCTTGCAAGCTATGTCATCAATCCCGAGGAGAAGCACAACCTTGACGATCTTGCAGAAAAACATCTCAATCACCGGACAATCACCTACAGTGAACTTACCGGTACAGGGAAAAAAGCGATCCCGATCCGCGAAGTTCCGATCGATAGACTTACTGTCTATGCCTGCCAGGATGCGGATGTCGCTCTGCAGCTCGAACAGAAACAGAAAATACTGCTCGGAGAAAACAGCGAGCTTGAACAACTCTGCGTGAACATAGAGTTCCCGCTTGTCGAAGTGCTTGCCGACATGGAGTACCTGGGAATCGCTCTCGATACAGCTCAGCTGGAAAGAACGGCTGAAACCGTTAACCGTCAACTGCTGGAACTTACTGAAAGGATTTATGATACCGCCGGAACCACCTTTAACATCGATTCCCCCAAACAGCTTGGAAACGTGCTTTTCAATGTTCTCGGACTGCCTGCAAAAAAAACAACAAAAACCGGTTTCTCGACCAATGTCCAGGTCCTTGAAGATCTCTCTCTTATCCATCCGGTGGCAAAAGATCTTCTGGAATATCGCAGCCTCCAGAAACTCAAGACAACCTATATTGACGCCCTGCCGAAAATACTCAATCCGAAAACAGGGCGGGTACACACCTCCTTTAACCAGCACATAACCGCGACAGGCAGACTTTCATCATCAAACCCGAATTTGCAGAACATCCCGATTCGCACCCCTCTTGGCAGAGAGATCCGCAAAGCGTTTATCCCCTCGACGAGTGACAGGTACCTACTTTCCGCCGATTACTCCCAGATCGAACTCCGTATCGCGGCGGAAATCTCACAGGACAGTCAGCTCATAGACGCATTCAGAAACCGGGAAGATATTCACACCGCGACCGCGAAAACTATCTTCGATACGGACGATATCACCAAGGATATGAGACGAAAAGCCAAGGAGGTTAACTTCGGTGTTCTTTACGGTATCCAGCCATATGGACTGGCTCAAAGGCTGAGCATATCCCAAAAAGAGGCGAAAGCAATCATCGACACCTATATTTCGAAGTATCCGGGCCTGTTCAGTGCGCTGCAGACGACCATCACAGAAGCTGCAGAAAAAGGATATGTCACGACGCTGACAGGACGCAGACGCTACATAGAGAATCTTCGCAGCAGAAACCGGAACATCCGTATGGCCGCGGAACGAGCTGCCATGAACACCCCTATCCAGGGAACTGCGGCGGATATCATCAAGTGCGCCATGAGCCTTGTTTCTGAAACAATCAAAAAGAAACAGATGCACTCCGCAATGCTCCTGCAGGTTCACGATGAACTTGTTTTCGAAACAACAGAAGAGGAAAAAACAGCTCTCGCCGAAATCGCTGAGGGTTGTATGCAAAAGGCGGCAGAACTCTGCGGACTTGAAACCGTTCCTGTAGAAGTCGAAATCGGTACAGGAAAAAACTGGCTGGAAGCCCACTGAGGCCTGGGGATATCTTGCTGATCAGAAAACTTTTTTTATATTTTCGAAATCAGTAAAAATATTCCGTTCACATTCCAAGACCGGGAGAGTGATGCTTTCCAGGAAAGGCTTTTACTTCCTTACAGAAGATAGCAAATTCATTCCGCTGCATTACCTGAAGATTATGCTTGCAGGTTGTGTCGTCGCCATTCTTGTCGCATCGGCAGCGATAGTTGTATCAAGCACCCTGAATCCGGCAAAGTCATCAGAACAGTCATCCCACCGCAATTCCCTGCTTACACTGCAGAAAAAAATCAATACTCTTGAAGAGCAACTTGCTTCACTCTCTGCTTCAGACAATCAATTGCGACTCGCAGTAAACCTGCCTGTGGTCTCTCAAGAGGAAAAAACCATGGGGACAGGAGGACAGCGCAGCCGTACTCTTTATGCGGATCAGGAGTCATCGGCTCACCTCCTTGCAATGACCGGGAAGAAAATTGAAAACCTGAGCCTCAAAATCGAGCAGCAAAAGAAGAGTCATAAAGACATTCAGGCAACCTGGAATAAAAATCAGGCTCTTTTCGCTGCGGTACCCGCACTGAAGCCTATCGACGGAAAGATAACAAGTACCTTTGGCAAACGTCGCCACCCTATTTATAAAAGAGTGCTATTTCATGAGGGTATTGATTTTTCCGCCAAAACAGGAACAAACATCTATGCACCCGGTAACGGCGTTGTCATCTTTACAGGATATCATTTCGGGTACGGCAAAAAAATCGTCATCGATCACGGCTTCGGCTATAAAACCGTCTACGCCCATCTTTCCCGTTCACTTGTCCATAAAGGACAGAAAGTAACCAGAGGCGACATTATCGCTCTGTCAGGCAATACCGGAATTTCCACAGGCCCCCACCTGCATTATGAGGTACACAAATACAACAGGAAAGTCAACCCTTCCGCATACTTTTTTGATGATTTCACACCTGAAAGTTATTTGACAGGCGCACCTGTTTCAAAGCAAAGCGACAGCAACTCGTAAATCTGATATAATACTTACTATCATATGTTCTGGAATCTGGATCTGGCAAGATATATTGCCGATGCACCATGGCCTGCCACAAAGGATGAATTGATAAACTTCGCGAATCGAACAGGTGCTCCGCAACCGGTTATTGACAATTTGAGCGACCTTCCGGAAAGTGATGAGCTCTATGAAAGCCTTGAAGAGATCTGGCCTGATTACCCTACTGACGAGGATTTCTGCTATGGAGACGAGGAACCGATAAATTAGGAGAAAACCGAGACGCGTGAGCTCTATCTACATAAACAGATCAACCGGGTGTGCACAGCCGCTCTGATTCTTTCCTGTTTCTTTGCGGTTATTCTCTTACCCTCATGGTGCATCGCTCAAAGCAGGAGTGATCCAGAGCCCGATACCGAGATTATTGTCAAAAAAATATCCATATCGGGAAACCGGATTCTCAGCAAGGAAGAAATCCTTGCAGTCATTTCCACATCCAAAAAAAACCCTTTCAGCGCGGATTTTTTTTCAAGGGATATCGCACTGATAAAAAAACTCTATAGTTACAAAGGCTTCTTCCGGGCCGTTGTGGACGCGACCGTCAGTGATGTTGATGAGAAAAACAGGGTCTCTGTTGAAATTCTCATTCAGGAAAACTCACCGGCACGTATCGACTCTGTACGATATGATGGGCTCAGTGTCATTGCCGACTCCCTTAAAACAAGATACCTTCAAAAAAGCCGTCTTAAACGCGACTCCATTTTTACGGTAGATCATCTCATAGAAGAGCGGGATCGAACAATCAACTTTTTTAACGAGTATGGATATACCTTCATGCATGAAGACAGCATCCGTGTTCAGGTGGACACTACTGACGCGCTTGCCGGTTTACTGGTTAATGTCTCGTTCCCTGAATCCCTCGAATACGGCCCGATGCAGATTGTCGTCCATGATCCTGTCACGAACGATGACCCCGCCAAGTCAAAACTGCGTACATCCCGTATTGACAGCCTTGACATTGCCGTGTACGGAAATCAGAATATTTCTACCAAACTCATCACGAATTATACAACGTTCCGCCCAGGCATAACGACCCGTAAGTCTTTAGAACGCAAAACGATTCAGAACTTCGGATCGACAAATGTGTTCTCATCGATTTTCATTCGAAACGATTCTGTTCGTCAGGGAAAACTCTACACATCTATTCATCTCGAGCCAAAACCAAAACACCTTATCGAACCGAAAATTTTCGTGGACAACCGTTATGGCGGTTTATTCACAGGAACATCGGTCCGATATGAAAACAAAAATCTGTTCGGGGGAGCTGAAAACCTCAAAGTAAAAACAGATTTCGGCATGCAGCTCAGCAACTCAAATGAACTGCTGAAAAATCTCGATGAGAGCCTCTATTCAAAGTATCGGCCTTATGAGCTTGCAATTTCATCGAACCTTCTCGTTCCGGATCTGAAAAAACCGGGCGACAGTTACGCGGGTACCCTTGAATATTCCCGTTCCCGTCTGCCGATTCTGCTCGATAATCAGAAAGCACTGCTGCGCTTGAGCTATAACACCCGGATAAACGAGAAATCCCGACTGAATCTGGATTTCTTCGAACTGGAACTGGTCAAGAAAGATTCCCTTATCGGCTTTAAAGAGCTTTTCAAAACCGACCTTGCAGACAGAATCGGCATTAACCCAACCGATGCCATAGCTGTGGACCAGAGTCTGGACAGTCTGCTGCAGACAAATCTCAACCAGACGATTCGCCTCCAGTATTTTCATTCAAACCGAAACGACCCGTCCCGCAAGACAGTGTATACCTGGAATGCAAGTGTTGAAGCAGTTGGAGCCCTGCCCTATCTTTTTGATGAATATATCGATACCGGAGATTATGAAGGGTTCACAAATGATGATCCGCAGATTTTCGGCACCCCGTATTCCCAGTTTTTTAAAGCAAGCGGTCAGTTCTCTTTTGCCAAAGACATTGCTGAGGGGCAGCAGCTTGCCGGCAGAGTGTTTGTCGGAGCAATGGCGCCATACGGCAAAGCCGGGGAAACACCGGAGGAACGCCGTTTCTATGCAGGCGGGCCGAACAGCATGAGAGGCTGGCTCTTCAACACGCTTGGCCCCGGAAGCAGCAGCAGTGAGGCGGCAGGGACCCTTGGTGCGGATATTAAAATTGAGGGTAATCTGGAATATCGTCTGAAATTCTTTAAACTTTTCGGACAACCTTCAGGAATCGCCTTTTTTACGGATCTTGGAAACATATGGGATCGAAACGGTCCGTATGGTCTGACCCTGCAATCCTTCTACAGGGACATCGCCTGGGATGCCGGAATCGGTTTGCGAATCGGCTCTCCCATTGGCCCGTTCAGGTTCGATTTCGGTTATAAACTCTATGATCCCTCACAAACCGATCCCTGGCAGATCTCAAGGTGGAACATAGGGGATTTCACCTTCAATTTTGGAATCGGCGACCCATTCTGAATCCCTGCTGGAGAGATCACGTACGTTATTTCACTGTTGTGTCATCTATAATCCACGAAGTAAAAATCAATCATGCGACCAGGAAACACGCTTCTCGCTCCATCCATTCTTTCTGCGGACTTCACAAAACTTGCCGAATCCATTGCTCTGGCTGAAAAAGCCGGCGCAGACTGGCTGCACTGTGACGTCATGGACGGGCATTTTGTGCCCAACATAACTTTCGGCCCCTTTATCATAAAGGCCATCGCACAATGCACAAACCTCGTGATCGATACGCATTTGATGATCTCCGATCCCGATACCTACATTGCCGACTTCATACAAGCCGGATCCAATCAGATAACCGTTCATCAGGAAACCTGCGCCCATCTGCACAGAAGTGTTCAGCTCATCAAAAGCCTTGGAGCAAAAGCTGGAGTATCGATCAATCCCGGTACACCGGTATCGACACTCGAGGCGATACTCCCGGATCTCGATCTTGTTCTGCTTATGTCGGTTAATCCCGGGTTCGGTGGACAGAAATTCATTTCTTCATCTTTTGATAAACTCAGAAAGCTTGATGAAATGCGTAACGCAATGAATCCGGAAATGATACTAGCTGTTGACGGAGGAGTGACCGTTGATAACGCTCAGGATCTTGTCTCAGCAGGTGCAGACGCGCTGATTGCCGGCACGGCATTTTTCAAGGCGGACAATCCGGCTGAAGCAGCGGTAAAAATCAAGTCCGCGTCCAGGTAAACTGCTGCAGTTCAGGGCTCAGCAACCCTTCTCCGATCAGGACAGCGTCAAACGACGCGTCCTGCATCAGGGATACATCGGAAATCTTTTTCAAGCCGCTTTCCGCAACCGAGATCACGTCATCGGGTATTGCTGGCCTGAGAAGAAGCGAGGTATCGAGCGAAACGCTGAAGTCCTTCAGGTTCCGGTTATTGACACCGACAACTGTCGCTCCCGCGTCCAGGGCACAATCCAGTTCAGACCTGTCATGCACTTCAACAAGAACGTCTAAACCAATTCCGGCTGCAAGCTGCAAATAGTCTTTGAGCCGGAAAGCATCAAGCGCTGTGACTATAAGCAGGATAGCATCGGCACCTATCAGGCGGGCTTCGTATATCTGTGATTCATCGATAATAAAATCCTTGCGTAACACAGGAAGATCAAAAGAAGCACTCACCTGCTGCAGGTATTGATTAGAACCCTGAAAAAAATGCCTGTCGGTAAGAACGGAAAACGCGGAAGCCCCTATCCTTGCATAACGACGCGCAATGTCAAGCGGATTGAAATCCTCCACCATAACCCCTCTTGACGGAGAGGCTTTTTTTACTTCCGCGATAAGCTTTACAGTACCCTGATCATTTTTCAAGGCTCCGGCAAAATCTCTTGTCGGCATCAGATCCGGCGCTGCGTCACGGTACCGGGATGCAGGATCCTGCTGTTTAAGCTGATCTACCTCGGAAGACTTGTAGTCGAGTATTTTTGTCAGATAGGTAGTCATGTCACGAAGATGACGAAGCGTCTGCGATATCTCTCAGTTCATTCTCGAAATCAACGATCTGCCGGACATTGTCCAGAAACCAGGGGTCGATACCGGTCGATTGATGAACCTCCTCTATGGTCGCCCCTGCCTGAAAGGCGTAGCGAAGATAAAATATCCGGTCAGCCTTCGGAACCTTGATCTTTTCCAGCAGGTCCTCCTTGGCAAAAGTCCTCTGCTGCTGCGTCATATCGATGACGTTCATAATATCCTTTCCGTCACTGCCGAGACCGGCCCGTCCAATCTCAAGCCCGCGCAGGGACTTCTGAAGCGCTTCCCGAAAGTTTCGCCCAAAGGCCATGACCTCGCCTACTGACTTCATCTGAACACCAAGCTTCGAGTCAACGTTTTTAAACTTTTCGAAATCCCACCTTGGTATTTTTACGACACAGTAATCAATAACAGGCTCAAAACTTGCAGGAGTTGATTTGGTGATATCGTTCTGTATTTCATCGAGCCTGTAGCCGACCGCAAGTTTAGCCGCCACCTTGGCGATAGGAAAACCGGTAGCCTTGGAGGCAAGCGCCGAGCTTCGCGACACACGGGGGTTCATTTCAATAACCACAATTCTGCCGTCTTCAGGATTTATGGCAAACTGAATGTTGCTGCCCCCGGTTTCCACCCCAATCTCGCGTATGATTCTTATCGAAGCGTCTCTCAGCAACTGATACTGACGATCGGAAAGGGTCTGGGCAGGAGCGACAGTGATACTGTCACCGGTATGAACCCCCATCGGATCGACATTTTCTATCGAACAGACAATAATGACGTTGTCGGCAAGATCACGGATAACCTCAAGTTCAAACTCTTTCCATCCAATGAGGCACTCTTCAACAAGGACTTCTCCGATAGGACTTTCAGCGATGCCCCGCCTGACAACGTCATAGTAGTCCGACTTGCTTTCCGCAAAACCCCCGCCGGTTCCGCCAAGCGTAAATGAAGGACGGATAACAATGGGAAGCCCTATTTCTTCGAGAGCTTCCTTGGCTTCCTTTTCATTTCTCACAAAAAAACCTTTTGCCATATCGAGGCCGAGTTTCTTCATCGCATCACTGAAGAACTCCCGGTTTTCAGCTTTTCTTATAGCTCTCAGCTTCGCGCCGATAAGCTCAACACCGTTCCGTTCGAGCACACCGCTTTCAGCAAGGCTTACCGCAGTATTCAAGGCGGTCTGCCCCCCCATGGTCGGCAACAGGGCGTCCGGCTTTTCCTTCTCGATTATCTTCTGGACATATTCAGGGGTAATGGGCTCGATATAGGTGCTGTCAGCAAATTCTATATCCGTCATGATGGTCGCGGGATTGCTGTTCACAAGAACAACCCTGTAACCCTCTTCTTTCAGGGCACGACACGCCTGAGTCCCGGAATAATCAAACTCACATGCCTGACCGATAACAATCGGACCGGCACCTATCACTAATATTGACTTGAGGTCTTCCCTTTTTGGCACTTTTTTCCGGTTTTACACTTTTAAAACGATAAACGAAGGTAATGTACAAAATTCAACGGGATGATGTTACCGGTGATTCGTTATTACTCGATAACCCGAATAGCTTCCTGATGAAATCCTTCAGCTTCCCGACGATACCATGCTGTCACTCCCGACGGCCGCATATTCTGAATGGAGATGATGACCATTGAATGACCCGGTCTGGCAAAATCAACATCATTTATTGATGGAATCGCCTTCGAATTGATATGGGAATGATAGGAACCCACAATATCATACCCGAGGTCCCTGGCTTCCCGTTCAATATCGATATATTCCGAAAAGGAAATCTCAAACCCGTGTTCCCTGCCGCTATACAGAACATTACTGCATGGCGCCACCTCATAGACCACATTCTCATACTCCCCATGAGGATTCTGTTGTCTCCTGCCCGCAAGCAGACCGCAACACTCATAGGGATTCTCCCGCAAGGCATGCTCCTGAATTATTTCGAATTGACGGCGAAGTAACTGCATAGGTTTACAAAATAGGTCAAGAAACTGCTTTAGCACCGATATCACTACGGCAATACCTGCCCTCAAAATGCACAAAGCCAACCGCACTGTAAACCAGATCGATACTTTCCTTCAGGGTTGGCGCCAGAGCGGTAAGCGAAAGAACCCTTCCTCCTGAAGTGGTCAACTGCCCATCGACATATGCTGTTCCTGCATGAAAAAGCATCACCTGATCAAGCGCTTCAAGTTTCGGGTCGATCGTAATCAGCTTCCCTTTCTCATAGCTGTCCGGATAGCCCCTCGATGCCAGAACAACGGTTGTGGCTGACTGCGCTTTCATCTCGAAAGGCACCTCGCCGAGTGTACCGTTCAGACTCGCCTCCAAAGCCTCGACAAGATCGGTCTGCAGGAGCGGCAGGACAACCTGGGCTTCAGGATCACCAAGGCGAACGTTGAATTCAACAACGAACGGCTCTCCCTTGTCTATCATGAGACCGATATATAAAAATCCGGTATAGGGTACTCCCTCCTTTCGCATCCCCTCAAGGGTCGGCAGGACAATACGCTCCTCAACCTTCTTCAGTACTTCCCCGGAAACCAGCGGTGCCGGAGCATACGCTCCCATGCCACCGGTATTTTTTCCGGTATCCCCGTCACCAATGCGCTTGTGGTCCTGAGATGGAAGGAAAAAACGATACTCCTTCCCATCGGTCAGCACAAAAACGCTCGCTTCCTCTCCCTTGAGAAAAGATTCGATGACTACCTCGTCAGCCGCCCCCCCGAAAATTCTTTTTCTGAAAAGATCTTCAATTGCCTGCATGGCCTGATCACGATTTTCAGCCACGATCACACCTTTTCCGGCAGCAAGGCCGCTTGCTTTGATCACCTGGGGAAATACAGTGGTGTTTTCAAGAAAGGCTCTTGCAGAGTCATAATCACTGAACACACTATAGGAAGCAGTCGGTATATCGTAACGCTTCATAAAATCCTTTGCAAAAACCTTGCTTGTCTCAAGCTGCGCGGCATCTTTGAGCGGGCCGACAATCATCTTGCCCGAGCCCCTGAAAAGATCTACAGCACCTGATTCAAGCGACTGCTCCGGGCCGACAACCGTCAAGTCAACGCCCTTTTTTTCGGCGAACGCAAACAGGGCCTGGATATCCGTAGCCTTGATGGCAGCGTTTTCCACCTTTCCCCCCATCATTGCCGTCCCTCCGTTTCCAGGAGCCACATACACGTGCGAAACCTTCACGCTGCGCGCCACTGCCATGGCCAGGGCATGTTCCCTCGCTCCGCTGCCGATTATCAGTACCTTCATAGTAAATTGTCAAGCATGACCGGCTTGCATGGATTCCTGATTGTCCCTGTAAACCGGTAGTGTTACATTATCTCTTCATTACATACGACAAAAGTATATAATGCAGGTAGTGTAAAAAAAAAATAAAAAAATCCCCTCCTGAAATCAGACGCAACAAGCTGTTAAGCTTTCAGGAGAACTGACGGCGTTTGGTCGTAACGAACCGAAAACATTTTCACCTGAACATGCCCATACTGCACAACCTCGGAATTCTTCTGCTGCCTGCGGTACTGAAGGTGCTGTTTTCAACACTCAGAGCCACGTTCACCAACCCTGAACTGCAGCCGGACCATCATGCGGGAAAGATTATCTATGCTTTCTGGCACGGTAAAATGATGTACGGCTGGCTGCTTGCAAAAAAAATATTTCCTGACAAAAATGTCCATGCGGTCGTCAGCCAATCAAAAGACGGGGAACTCCTTTCTCACGTTCTTGCAAAGCTCGGGTTCAGCCTGATCCGGGGCTCAAGCTCAAAAGGAAGTAGTGAGGTTAAAAAATCGATGATCGCCCGACTGGAAAAAAACGGCATCATTGCCATCACTCCCGACGGGCCTCGAGGACCTTCTCAGACCTTGAAGTATGGAACACTTCGCCTTGCTTCGGAACGGGACGTCCCGATTGTTTTCGCTGCAATACGCTTCACGAAAGCCCTGAAGCTCAGAAGT
>JAPHUN010000099.1 GCA_026193435.1 Chlorobium sp. | reverse complement strand
TTTCCCGTCATGGCTGTAGGCGACGCACTCTATATATGATGTATGGCCGGTCAATGTTTTGATCTCCTTACCGGACTCGACATCCCAGAGCTTGATCGTCGTATCACGTGAACAGCTTGCAAGCGTCTTGCCGTCAGGGCTGAACGCGACCATACGCACTTCGGTATCATGACCTTTACACTCATGAAGGCTCTTTCCGGTTTCCACGTCCCAGATTCTCACCGTGCTGTCGATACTGCCGCTTGCGACCTTATCGCCGTTGGGACTGTAATCAACGCACTTGACCCAGGTTGAATGACCTGCCATGGTATGCAGTATCTGACCGGTTGCGACATCCCAAAGCATGACCTTCTCATCGAAACTGCCACTCACCAGCTTTTTACCGTCAGGACTGAACCGAACACCAAGAACCCTGTCTTCATGACCTTCAAAAGTCTTGATCAGCGCTTCATCCTCCTTGACCTGAGGAAGTTTTAATTCTTCTTCTTCTTTTTTACCGAACAATTTTGATAACAAACCCATGAGACTGTTGAAGTTTTGGATTACCTGGTTGAAAAATGGCGCTCTTTACAACGATACGTGCTAAAAATAACAAAAAAAGACGGATTGTTTGAGGGATCGTCCTGTTTCGTGGAGTTTTTTGGTTCCGTGTCACGATAATGTTCTGCTTCCCGGAGCTTCTCGTCGGCGGTCTGTATAACCTATCCACCCTTCCCGGAAAAGTTGTACCTCCTCCCTTTCCATTGCGATCCCTTGCCGAAGGTCACGAGGTAAAAGGAGTTCGCGGCGATTCCGAGCAGCGCCATCTGTGAGAACACATGCAGCAGCGCTCCTGACAAAGGCTGGCTGAAGCGGCCGGCGATCAGCAGCCTGCAGAGCAGCGCAATGGCAATCTGCAGCAGGGGCAGGAGAAAGTAGACCGTTGAATAGTTACCGGTTGCAACGGAAGTGATCACAAAACCATACGGTGCGATATAGACCAGAACCGTTATCAGCATGAGCACTAACAGGCCTGCGGCATTATACCCTAAACCCGCAAACAGGTTTTTTGAAAACCCCTCCCAGACTTCGGACAGGTTACGGTACATTCTGCAACTCACCGTTTCCATCCCGTTATAGCTTGCGACCTTTCCCCCTTTTTTCTTGACCGCCTTGCATAACCACACATCCTCGACAAGGTCACTGCTCACGGCGCCGTGGCCGCCGATCCTGCTGTACATTTTTCTCCTGAACAGGATGAACTGGCCATTGGCGAAACAGAGCGCGGGAGATGCCATGGCATAGACAAGTTTCACGGGAAGGTAACAAAGAAGAATGAAATAGATCAAGGGCACGATCAGCCGTTCCCAGAATGATTTCAGTTCCTGACGAGGCATCATGGAAAGCATATCGGCTCCGCTCTCCTGCATGGCAGCGACCGCGCGTGAAAGGCATTCGGGAGCATGAGACGTGTCCGCGTCTGTAAAAAGAAGCATTTCACCAGCGGCCTCTCTGCCCAGCTGGTCACAGGCCCATGCTTTGCCGTGCCAGTTTTCAGGCAGAGGCGCTCCGTGAATGATCCTGAGCCTTGAGGAACTGTCTGCCTGACGCATGGACTCCAGAAGCTCCAGGGTACGATCAGTTGAGGCGTCGTCGAGAACGACAACTTCGAAGTTACGGTAGTTCTGGCGCATGAGGGAAGAAACACACCGCTCGATGTTGTGCTCTTCATTGCGGGCAGGTACAAGCACAGAGACGAAGGGGAGATCGGTTTGGGCTCCCTGGCGGGGCAGTTCAGGAAGCGCCCTGAGATTCCAGAACAGAATCGCCAGAAAGGCAAGGAGCAGAAAAAGTATGATCAGTTGATAGACAAGCATCAAATATGTGTAGTGAGAAAGTCGTGACCTGACAAGTGACCGGAGCGTCAAAACATCAGGAACGCTCTGTGAACTGTCAAAACATTTACCATTCCCGAACTGCTACACGAAATATACCGAACGATTCGCTTATATGGTAAGCACGTATAATTGATCACTGGTCCTGCATGACGGAGATGCAAGGCATGTTTACCAACACCGGGCTCCTCTATTGAATACTGTCAATCTATGAAGACATAGACAACAGCTACGCTGCAACGAATACATATTTTGAACTCTCCTACCCTGACTAATTCACCAAGGGAAGAAAAAAAAGGCGCACAAGGACGGGAAACGTTCCCTTTTCTGTCATTCCCGTGCTTGACCCGTGAAATCTGAGCATCTATTTCACAGGTCTTACACGGGAATCCATCGTTGGTGCCGGGATTTTTGCATGGATGCCGGATCAAGTCCGGCATGACTGTATGTGATTTTGAGCTTTTTTGCCGGTTTTCAGGAGAGAATCCGGGTACATGATCGGCTCAATGTATATTTCTACAATTCGGGTTTTCGAACTCTCATGAATTATTCAGGCTAAGAAAGCCTCACCTGAATTGAGCAATAGCCGATCATACCGGAGCTGCAAGGCATGTTTACCAACACAGGGCACCTCTATTACTTGTAATGAGCGTTTCGAGAGCAAGGCGGACAGCGCGCAGAAACCGGAGTGTACATAAAGTACATGAGGATTTCGAGCACTGACCAACACAGCTATCGAGACGCGTAATAAAGTAATAGAGGTGCCCTCAAATTAGTCGATCAGCTTGCTGATGTTATACTCAAAAATACCCTCGGCGCCCGCCCGCTTCAGATCGGGAATTACTGAACGCACGACCTGCTCGTCCACAATAACTTCGAGCGCGACCCAGTTTTCGTCAGCAAGATGCGAGACCGTCGGCTGGCGAAGTGCGGGAATAAGTGTTGTGATTTTTTCAAGTGAAGCCTTGGGAGCGTTCATTTTCAGACCGACCTTGCCCTGCGCATTGATCGCGCCCTGCAGGAGCATGGCCATGTTCTCGATCTTCTCTCTTTTCCATGGATCGTTCCAGGAGTCCTTGTTGGCAATCAGCTTGGTATTGGACTCGAGCAGCACATCGACGATACGAAGCTTGTTGGCACGAAGCGAACTGCCTGTTTCGGTGACCTCGACAATCGCATCGGCAAGTTCAGGCGGCTTTACCTCCGTTGCTCCCCAGCTGAACTCGACATGAGCGCTGACACCGTTTTCTTTAAGATACTTGTTCGTAATGCCGACAACCTCGGTGGCGATATGCTTGCCTTCAAGGTCTTTTACTGACTGTATCGGAGAGTTTTCCGGAACAGCGAGAACCCATCGTACCGGACGCATTGACGCCTTGGAGTAGACCAGATCAGAAACTTCCACGACATCCGCGTCTGTCTCTATGATCCAGTCCTTCCCGGTAAGCCCGACATCAAAAGCGCCGAGTTCGACGTAGTGGGCCATCTCCTGGGCACGAATCAGTATGGCTTCCAGTTCATCATCGTCGATCGAGGGAAAATAGGAGCGGCTTTTCACGGAAAAATGAAACCCTGCCTTTGCAAACAATTCAAGTGTCGAATCCTGCAGACTGCCCTTCGGCAACCCTACTTTCAAAATATTTTCAGATACACTCATGGTACGTTTTTCAATTATTGATTATTCCGGATGACCTCTTTGATCGTTTCATGTGCTGCTCTTACGCAAACCCTGTCAAGGTTTATTCCCGTCTCCGCTATCAATTCTGCCGTCACCAAGCTCCTGTAAAGAAAAGACACCATCATGGAAAACCCCATAGGGATACCGCCCGTTAATCCAGGTCCCGAGATTGATGTACTGAGTCCGGGAATCAGACAGCGTCTGCTGCTCCTGAACATGACTGTGACCGCAGACAAAGTAATCAAAATACTTCTCTCCGGCCAGAGCTTCCGCATACTGCAGCAAAAAACCGGATTCGGCCCTCTCATCCTGTGCGCCGTGTTTCCGGCTCATCCGTGAAAACCTGCGCATTATCGCAATTGCAAGGTCCGGCTGGAGTGCAGAGAGCAGTGAGAGATTATATCGATTGCGCACCAGTTTGACGAAAAGACGGTACCCGATATCACTCTTGTCCAGACCGTCCCCGTGGGTTACGACAAACCGCTTCCCGTCAATGTCAAGCTCATGCATTCCATAGTATGTCTGTACCCCGAGCTGCTGCCTGAAAAAGTCACCGAGATAAAAATCATGGTTGCCCGCAAAGTAGTGAACGTCGACACCGCGTCGCGCAAGATTTCTCAACAGGGAGAGAAAACCGTCAAAATATTTCGGAATGAGATGACGAAACTCCATCCAGTAATCAAGAATGTCGCCAACCAGATAGAGTCTCCCGCCTTCCTGGTCGATCATTCCTGAGAGCTGCTCGAAACGCTCCAGCTTGCGATTCTCTTCCTTGACCGGCTGCAGTCCGAAGTGAATATCGCTGACAAAGAAGCATTTCGACATGCACACTGAGTTTGTTCCGCCGGTCAAAGGAGGAAAACAAGAGCAATTACGACAACGGGGATAAGGATATTGTCAACTTCTTTCGGGCTCATCCCCTCGACAATCGTTGCAGCAAGCGCAATGATGAGAATGGTGGAAAGATTGAATGCGGCGGGAATAATCAGCCAGACAAAAAACATTCCAGCAAGAAGACTTCCGGCAAAAAACGCCAGACTGCCTTCAACGGTTTTTTTGCACAAAACCTTGTACTCCATCTTGCCGAGCTTCAGACCGACAATGGGAGCAAGCCCGTCTCCCCATCCAAGAACCGCCATAGCGAGGACACCCGGGAGCTGTTTGTAAAACACCGTACCGCAGATAATACCAACGATCACAAAATACAGCGTGCCTTTAAGAAGCTCGCGCCTGTCCCCGGTGCGGGTCATGGTCTTTATCGCCTGATCATCATCGGCGGCAAACAGACCCTTTTGAATAAACAGAAGCGCCCAGATAACATAGACAGACACATTCAGATACTGGCTCCAGTGACCATCCTGAAAAAGAGGCAAGAAGATGATGACCGTCCCGGCGCATATGTGGGTGATTTTGCGGCTTATATCTCTGGACAGATTATGATTCGTGACCAGATAATCCATGAGAGGAGGCACACTGAAAACATAAATCAGCGTCATGAACGCTATCAGAACGTTGTGCCATAAAACCGGCAGCCCGAAAAAAGTTGTTTGCAGAGTTCCCATATGACAAGTACTGATTGAGCGGCAGACGATCAGTGCATATACTTGAGTCCTATCGCACCGGCTGCCAGCAGGTTGTTCACAAGAAACAGCACATTATTGATAACCTGGAACTGCAGAAAAGCTTTGTGTTCAGCCACGTCGCTTTTTCCGATTGCGTTTCCAAAGCCGTCTTCCACGGTAGCCTTCAAAAAAGAAATGTCACCCTTCGGATCCCTGAAGAGCTTGACCTGAAAATAGACATTGAGCAGAAGTCCGCCAAGCATCATGTAGACAAGCGGATACAACCCCCAAGAGTACTCGAGCCACGCGAAAACAAGAAAGATCATGTCGATGATAAAAAAAGAAACCAGAAAGGTTTTCTTTGGCCCGATCATCACCGTCAGAGACTTCATGCCTCCTTCCTTGTCCCCCTTGGCGGATTTGAAGTCATTGAGAATAATCAGCGCGATAGCCATGAAAAAGTTGAGACCTGCCATCCAGTATACTTCAGGTCTGATATCACTGAAAAGCGCGTTTGCGGAAAACCAGGTGACTAAACTGTAAGCAAAGCCGACCGCCGGAGCCGAGGTAAGAATATTCTTCTTCAGTTTGAGCGGCGGGGCGGAGTATATGTAGGAAAGAATCAGAGCGGCTACGATAGAGAGCAGAATAATCATGCCCCTTGTCCCGCCAATATACAACCAGAGAAACACACCGAGTCCCAGGGCGAGTGAAAAAACCACAATACTGTTCAGCAAGGCTTCTTTTTCGGTCAGCCTCCCGGAAGGAATAGGCCTTGTCGGCTCGTTGACCCTGTCAAGCTCAAGATCAAAAAGATCGTTGATGGACTGGCTGAAACCGGTCCCCAGCGGTCCGAACATCAAAAAAACAGAGAGAAGAAGAAGATAGTCCTGAATCGTCGGCTGCATGGCGCCTGACGCCATAACGCCACCAGCCAGGCATGGAAATACACTGATCCAGGTAACAGGATCCAGAATCTCTATATGAGCTCTTACCTTGTCGGTAAAACTGACATTTGCGGTAACTGCCATGGTTGCATCTTCAAAATACACTCGGGTAACGAGTGTTGAATTCATAAATTATTTATTTTCCAAAAAGCTAATTTACAAATACGCCCTGACATAAAAAAGAACCGAATGGCATCATACAGGACTGCCGATAAGCGTTGCCGGAGTTGACGACCTGATACGTACCTTTACCATATCGCCCACCTCGAACCCATGGCGGTCGAACACGACAACCCGGTTGGTATCTGTTCTTCCCATGAGCATCTCGCTTGAACGCTTGCTTTCCGATTCAGCAAGCACCTCCACGACACTTCCAACCTCAGCGGCATTGCGTTCCCCTGAAATGCTGCCCTGCAGAGCAATTATCTCTTCGAGGCGGCGTTTTTTCTCCTCTTCGGGCACATCGTCAGGCAGATGCTTCGCTGCATAGGTACCGGGTCGCACCGAATAGTAAAACATATAGGCAAAATCAAATCGTACTTCCTCCATCATGCTCAGCGTGGCCTGATAATCTTCCAGCGTTTCACCGCAGAACCCCGCTATCAGATCTGTCGACACCGTGACCCCGGGAATAGCACCGCGTATCATGGCGATCTTCTCGATGTACTCCTCCCTTGTATGCCCCCGGTTCATCAGTTTGAGCATTCTGGTTGAACCGGACTGAACGGGGAGATGAATTGCGTTGCAGATATTGTTACGGGCCGCAATAACCCGCACGAGTGATTCGGAAATATCCTTGGGATGGGAGGTGGTGAACCTGATGCGGACTCCTTCGGCTGCAAGAGCCACCCTGTCAAGCAGTTCTGAAAAATCGCACGCAGCCTCATCATCACTATAGGAATTGACGTTCTGTCCGAGCAGAGTAATCTCTTTGTAGCCGGACGCGGCAAGGCGCCCGACATCTTCAAGTACTGAGAGCAACGGACGGCTCCGTTCCTTTCCCCTGGTAAACGGCACCACGCAGAAAGCGCACCTGTTGTTGCACCCCCGCATCACGGGAATAAACGCGCTGATCGTGCCTGAACGGGCCGGTTCGATCCCGCAATAGGTTTCATCGGAAGAAAATCCGAAATCGGCTCCTCGAATCCCCTGCCCGGCATTTGCTATCATCTCGGGAAGCCGGCGGTAGGTATCCGGACCGGCGAGGAAATCGATGCCGCCGGACATCCCGAACATCTTTTCCCTGTAGTACTGCGGGACACAACCGATCACGCCAACAAGCAGTCCCGGTCGCGACCGTCGTTTTCCTTTCAGATGGTCCAGAGTATGCATGATCTTTTCAACCGCATTCTCTCTCACGGCACAGGTGTTGAGTATCACCAGATCGGCGTTCTCTTCCGATCCCGTCATGACATACCCCTCATCCTGCAGCAACGCTGTAATTATCTCCGTATCGGCCTGATTCATCTGGCAGCCGAAGGTTCGTATGTAGACCTTTTTCGTCATCAGAAATGCGTTCCCTTTGATACTACTATTCACTAATAGGGCTCCTCTCTGTATTGTCATGAGCGGTTCAGGCAGAAGGCGAACGGAGCGCG
>JAPHUN010000256.1 GCA_026193435.1 Chlorobium sp. | reverse complement strand
AGCAGGAGAATATGCACACCTCTGCCTACTACATATCCGGCAGTTATGAGGAACTGGCGGAAAAAGGGATTCTTTCAAAGGCCAAAAGTCCTCTCTCCAGGATTTTCGATACGGATTACAGGCTTGCCCAGGATTTCGATGTCTCTCTGTTCAACAGAATTGACATTACGGAAACACGTGATCTGTATTTCAATACGCCGGCAAAAAGCCTGAAAATCCTGACGCCTCACACGAAAAGCTCGTATGAACTTGTCGCGGGCAGAATGTCAACATTGCTTCTTATCAGGGACGAGTCTGAATTCTGGAAAAAATCCAGGTGTCTGGTTGTCGTGACAGCGGACTAACTTTCCTGCGGTTTGACCTGTTTCTGAGTTCCGTTGACATACCTGTCGATAATTTTTGCGCCGACGCTGTCTCCCCATACATTGACGGTTGTCCTGCACCTGTCAAGAAACCAGTCTATTGCAAGTATCAGGGATATCCCCTCTACCGGAAGGTTGACGGCCTTGAGTACCAGTACCATGGTCACTAATCCTGCTTCAGGAATGCCGGCTGCTCCTATCGCCGCAAGTGTCGCGGTAAGAAATATAATGACCAGTTCCGGCGTTCCGAGGCTGATCCCGTTAATCTGGGCGATGAAGATCACTGCTACGGCCTCATAGAGCGCAGTTCCGTCCATGTTGACGGTCGCTCCGAGAGGAAGCACAAAGCCTGCGGTACGCGGCGAAACGCCGTTTTTCTCTTCTGCACATTCAACTGTCAGCGGCAGAGTCGCTGAGCTTGACGCGGTTGAAAATGCGGTCAGCAATGCTGGCGAGGTGTTGAAAGCGAAGCGTGCTACACCGGTTTTTCCGAGAAATTTAAGAATTAGCGGCAGAATTATCATGCTGTGGATCAAGAGGCCGGCTATTACCGTGAATGCATATTTGCCGAGCCCGAGCAGTTCGGGCAGAAAGCCGGCAAAACCGCCGGCCTCACCAAGTCGTCCTGCGATAAGCGCACCGATGCCGATTGGAGCGGCGTACATGGCAAGTTGAATGATTTTCATGATCGCTTCATTGAGGCTCTCGAAGAAATCTATCACCGGTCTGCCTTGAGGGCCAAGTGTGGAAAGTACAGCCCCGAGAAGAAGAGAGAATGTTATGACGGGAAGAATGTCATTTTCTGCCATGGCCTTGAAAAGGTTTGAAGGGATCAGGCCTGTCAGAACTTCCTTGAGGATGTCGGTTATCTCTCTTTCTTCCTGCAGAAACCGTTCCGCAGGAGGCTTGTCGACGGCGATTTCTTTGCCGGTAACAGCAGGCGCATCCGCTTCAAGCTCTATTCCGGCTCTTGCTTCAATCTGTTCATGTTCAGAAGCAGGTTTCCCTGGATGTATAAACTGGACAAGCATAATTCCGATCAGGACGGCGGCGGCTGTTGTGCTCATATAGTAGACAAATGTCCTGAAACCGAGTGGTCCGAGTTTACGGACATCACCAAAACGGCTGATTCCGGTGATCATCGCGGAGATGATGAGCGGCATGACGATCATCATCAAAAACGTGATGAAAAGCGTACCTATGAATTTGACGGCCAGGCCGGCTTCCGGGTTGAATCCTCCAAGAAGTGCGCCGCCCGTAATGCCGATGACTATTCCTGCAAGCAGTTTGTTATTATTTTGCAAAATGCTAACTCCTTCTTCATCGATTATTGTTTTTTACCCCCAAGTTGATCGTTTCAACAAATGCTTTATGGTGTCAACTTTATACTATATAATGCGTTATGCTGAATTTTCTTACAGCGAGCATCTCACCCGACGGGTTGCGCGACCATAAAGCAGAAAAATCGCATGTGTTGAAACCCTATGGGATTGTCGGTCATGCTGCATCTGCTTCGTTACAGGAAACTTGTGGTAGTACACTACAGCGGCGTCCCCTGTGCCTTGCATCTACAGTATGCTCAACAATCGCTCAACGTAGGTTACCGTAAGAGGAAAGTACCGTATTTCCTATAAATTTTATATATATAGAGGCATTTGTCGTGCAGGCGAGGCCTGTCAAATACAGCTGTATCGTGATATATTTCTCAACGAGTTAAAGGGGTGTTATGAAGATTACCATATTTGGTTCAGGATATGTTGGGCTGGTTACAGGAGCATGCTTTGCTGAAGTGGGAAATGATGTCCTTTGCGTGGATATCGATGAGGAGAAAATAAGCCGCCTCAAAAGAGGTGAAATTCCGATCTATGAGCCAGGTCTGGAGGATATGGTCGTTGAAAATACTCGTGAAGGGCGCCTTCAGTTCACATCAGATCCTGCAGAGGGAGTTGCATTCGGTCTCTATCAGTTTATTGCCGTAGGGACTCCTCCTGACGAGGACGGTTCGGCTGATCTGCGTCATGTGCTGAGTGTTGCCGGGAGCATCGGACGGTATATGGAAGATTACAGAATCATTATCGACAAATCGACGGTTCCTGTCGGGACAGCCGATCTTGTCAGGGAAAAAGTCAATGCCGTTCTTCAGGAGCGTGGTGTCTCAAGGGATTTTGATGTCGTATCAAACCCTGAGTTTCTCAAGGAAGGGGATGCCGTGAGCGATTTTATGAAGCCGGAGCGGATCATTGTCGGCGTTGACAACCCAAGGACGAAAGAGCTCCTGCGCACCCTCTATGCGCCATTCAACCGCAGTCATGAACGCTTTATCGCAATGGATATACGTTCGGCCGAGCTGACGAAGTATGCGGCAAACGCCATGCTTGCCACAAAAATCAGTTTCATGAACGAAATCGCCAATATAGCTGAACGTGTAGGGGCGGACGTTGAAGCTGTCAGGCATGGCATAGGATCTGACTCGCGGATAGGATTTTCGTTTATCTATCCCGGAGTAGGGTATGGCGGCTCCTGTTTTCCGAAAGATGTTCAGGCCCTTGAACGAACCGCTACCAGGTTTGGTTACGAGGCCAGGGTGCTTAAGGCGGTCGAGGCGGTCAACAATGACCAGAAATCTTCTCTGGTTGATAAAATAAAGAAACATTTCAAAGACGATCTGCAGGAAAAGACCATCGCGATGTGGGGACTTGCGTTTAAACCCAATACGGATGATATGCGTGAGGCTCCGAGCCGGAAAATTCTTGAAGAGCTCTGGGCTGCAGGGGTAAAGGTAAGGGCGTATGACCCGGTTGCCATGCATGAGGCAAAGAGGATCTACGGTGAGAGAAACGATTTGATTCTGGTTGATAATCCGGAGGAAGCACTGAAAGGGGCTGACGCGCTCGTGATCGTCACCGAGTGGAAGGTTTTCATGAGTCCTGACTTCGAACTGATCAAACAGGAGCTTGCATCACCGGTCATTTTCGACGGTCGTAACATCTATAATCCCGATATGATGGAACAGCTCGGGTTTTCCTATTACTCCATCGGCAGGCTGCCGCGGTGCGTTGAATAGAATTTACCACCACTGATAGAAGTGATGCAGGGGGCCGGTTCCCTTGCCAAGCATATAGCGGGAGCCGGCTTTCAGGGCCTCACGGGTATATGATCGACCGTTTTTGACGGCTTCGTGAAGACCGAAACCCCTGGCAGTGAAGGCTGCGATAGCCGATGAAAGCGTACATCCTGTTCCGTGAGTGTTTATTGTCCGGACTCTGGATGATGAAAACCACTCTCCTTTACATTCTGAAAGCAGATAATCATCACAGACGGCTCCTGTCATGTGTCCCCCCTTGATCAGCACTGCATCTGTTCCCTTTGATCTCAGAATTTCGGCGGCACGTTCTATCTCTTTTTTTGAGGCGGGAATTTCATCCAGTCCCGCAAGTTCAATGGTTTCCGGAAGATTTGGCGTTATGAGCGTCGCCAGCGGAAACAGCTCATGAATAATCGAGTCCCTGGCCGCAGGAGGAACCAGTTCCATGCCGCCAGTCGATCGCAGCACCGTATCGAGAATGACCGGTATGGAGGGTCTGCTGCGCAGAAAGGCTGCAATAGCCTGAACAGCGGCTGAAGACGACAGCATCCCGATCTTGATGGCATGGATGTCGATATCATCGGCAAGTGCGCTGCATTGCTCTGTAATGAAATCGGGCTCCATCGGAATAGCTCGAATGACGCCTTGTGTGTTCTGTGCGGTAACACCGGTAAGGACGCTCAATCCGTAACAGCCGAGGGCAGCGAATGTCTTAAGATCAGCCTGTATTCCTGCGCCACCGCTGCCGTCTGAGCCGGCGATGGTGAGAACGGTGGTGTATCTCTCCGGAGCTACTGTCGGCATGCCTGTATTTTTTTTGTGAGAGAAGCTGCCGCGTTTTCAGGATCAGGGGCATGTGCCACCGAGGAAATTACGGCGATTCCGGAAGCTCCGGCACGCAGTACAGCACAGACAGTATCCTCTGTAATGCCTCCAATAGCGATAACCGGTATGCTGATCGTCTTTGTGACCTCTACAATGCGTTCAAGACCTATCGGTTCAGATGATTTATGTTTTGACACAGTAGGAAAGATGTGCCCGAGACCAAGATAATCAGCTCCGGAGGCAACTGCTTTTTTCGCTTCGTCAACTGAAGCGACAGAGACACCGAGTATCCTTTTGCTTCCAAGCAGTTTTCTCGCGGCATCTGCAGGTAAGTCGCCCTGTCCGAGGTGGACTCCGTCTGCTTCGACGGCAAGAGCGATATCAAGCCGGTCGTTGATGATGCATGTCGCATCGTGCGCCTGACACAGTTTTTTTATTCGCTTTGCCCAGCTGTAGAGATCAGCTCCGGAGGCCGATTTGTTTCGAAGCTGAATCATTGAAGCGCCCCCGCCAAGCGCTTTTTCCGCCTGCAAAACCGGGCAGAGGGAGTCGGCGGTTATACAGCAGAGTATGTCTTGTTGTTTCATCGATCAAGAGAGGAATGAAAGTTATCCAATGTACGGACAAGGTTTTGTGTCGAAGTAAAAATGGACATCGCGGCAACGCCATAGGCGCCGTGCTCCAGGCAATGGTCAGCGTTTTGCGGTGTGATGCCTCCTATCGCATAGACAGGGATTGAAACACTGCTGCACACTGTTGCAAGCTTGTCCAATCCCATAGGAGGTCCGTAGCGCTTTTTCAGCGGCGTTTCAAATACAGGGCCGAAAAACAGATAATCCGCTCCGTCGGATTCAGCTGTCACAGCTTCTTTGAGCGAGTGTGTGCTTTTTCCTATCAGCAGATCAGGTGCGGCAGACCTTACTCTGGCAAGCGGACAGCTGTTTTCAGGGAGGTGAACGCCGTCTGAATTTGTCGCCAGCGAGATGTCAAACCGTTCATTGATAGACAGAAGGGAGGCACTGTCAGGTTTCCGGGCTGTCACCTTCAGCGTAAGTTCATAGAGTGCTTTTGCGGAAAGATGCTTTTCTCTGAGCTGAATGATCACAGGCAGGTGCGAGGTTATTCTGCTGACAAGTTCAGGAAGCTGAATTTCAGGGGAGGAAAGTTCCCGGCAGTTACTGACCACATACAGCCTCGGGAGCGTTTTCTTTACCGGTTTCATGCCTGTTTATGGATTACTTCGAGGATACGGCGGGATTCGATGACAATCTGTCGTTCCACTACATCTGCACTATAAGGATTATTCATCTCTTGGCAAAGTGATTCTTTTCAGGGCTTTTCGCTCAATTTTGGACGGTTTCTGCATCGGCAAACTGCGGTGAAACAGTGCGCTTGATTTTCCCGGAGTCGATAGAGCGATACGTGGAGGACAATGAAAAAGACGTACATTTAAAAAAAATCATTCTCATATATAGATGGAGCCATCATGTCTGAAATTGAAACACGATT
>JAPHUN010000259.1 GCA_026193435.1 Chlorobium sp. | reverse complement strand
GAAAACCCGAATTGTAGAAATATACATTGGGCCGATCATGTACCCGGATTCTCTCTTGAAAACCGGCAAAAAAGCTCAAAATCACATACAGTCATGCCGGACTTGATCCGGCATCCATGCAAATCCCGGCATCAACGATGGATTCCCGTGTCAAGCACGGGAATGACAGAAAAGGGAACGTTTCCCGTCCTTGTGCGCTTTTTTTTCTTCCCTTGGCGAATTATTCAGGGTAAAGGTCAAATGCAATGAAAGCCATCAACTGGAACCCGGAGAAAAACCGTAAACTTATCACTGAAAGAAAAATTTCTTTCAAAGAAATTCTTCTTTCGATGCAGTCAGGAGGTTTGCTTGACGACATCTCTCATCCTGGCAAAGAGCAGTATGCACACCAGCGAATATTTGTTATTGCTGTTGATGAATACGCTTATCTGGTTCCTTATGTTGAAAATGAGCAGGAATTTTTTCTAAAAACGATAGTACCAAGTTGCAAAGCGACCCGGCAATATCTGGGAGATAAAAAATGACTACAAATAAACTCGATAAAGAAGAGCAGGAAATGCTGAAAGCTTATGAGGCGGGAGAATTCACGTCCACTATCACTCCCGAAAGAAAGCAATTCCTTGAGGAATCAGCAAAACAGGCGCTGAAGAGAGATAAAAAAATAAGCATCCGGATATCAGGCAGGGATCTGACAGCAATTCAAGTGAAAGCATTGCAGGAAGGGATACCGTATCAAACCTTGGCGGCAAGCATAATTCACAAATACGTTTCCGGTGACCTGTATGACGAACCGGCAAACAGAAACGTCAATCCTGAAAAATGATCAGTTTCTGTAACTCTTTTCTCGCTTCACGAACCGTAGCTTATAGATCAACCAGTTTTTCAAAATCGCTGCCTTTCCATATCCCTTTCAGGCATTTTTCTCCCATTGCAACGTGCTCATCTCTCCGCAATCAGAATTCAGCACCCTTCTGTACTATCCGGTAACAAACCTTCGGTTTTCCCTGAGCACAAAAGGGCGAAAAATTTTTCGTCCCTACAAATCCTGCTTATTAACCCTTCATCCGGGCGGGCACAGGGGCCCGCCCCTACAGCTGAATTCTGGCTCCTGACTCCAGCCTTCCCCTCTTCACTCCCCACATCCTCTTCCCACCTAACACCTAACACGTAGCACCTAACACCTCCCACATCCCAGACTCATTGCTCAGCACTTCCACCGTCAGGAAACTGATTTTTGGAGACATTACGGGTTTACGGGAAGATGGGGGCCGAGTTCTTCAGTGCTTGCTTGCAGTTTACGTATAGAAGTAGGTTCAGTTTTTCGTTCTTGACTGCCAAAAGCGAGGTTTTCTATGCATGTGAGCAATAGCCCAGATTACAATACTATCTTTGCCTGAGGTATAGATAATTTTATAGGGGAACTTGGGAATGTAAACTTTGTAGATTTCACCTGATTCTATCAGAAACCAGTTTGGATTCTTACGAATTTTTCTGATTTGAGCAGCAACGGATGTTTTAAAACGCTTTCCTAATCCCTGAGACTGCAATTCATACCACTTTATCGCCTCATCAAGCTCTCTCGCTGCTGCTTCATGAATCCTGATCTTCATGGTATAACGCCTCAAAATCCAACAGTTTAGCCTCCCCCTTATTTACGGCGCTAATGCGCTCCTTCACTTCCTTAATCCATGCTTGACGAATTTCTTCTTCTTCGTAATCAATACTTGCTAAAAGTAACTCGGCAAACGCTACCCTTTCGCTCGGAGGCATTTCCATTGCTTTGTCCAACAAAATCTTATTCATAGCAACGCTCCTTTCCTTATTCCATAAGATGCTTGTATTCCTTTACAGTAAATCATCAACGTTACCGATAAAATAAACATTCAATTTGTCACCGGCACAGTCCAAAGAACTGAAATTATAATACCCTCCAGTTAAATCGAAGCTCGGATTCCCTTGCTGAGCACGGGAATGACAAGAGAGAGGGACAAGTGTAAGTCAAAAGGCAAAAGTAAAAAGTGCTGGATGGCAAGATAGCTGGATGATCAGCAGTGACAAGTAACGAGGTAGTATGTTAAAAACAGGGGAATAAAGAAGCCCCTCCGGATTAGATTAAAGAAATAGGTTCTCAGGCATATTTCACGCTAACCAGGAGGGACT
>JAPHUN010000016.1 GCA_026193435.1 Chlorobium sp. | reverse complement strand
GGTGACGATCTCCAGCAGATTGTTAAAAAAGCGAAGGACGACGGCAAAATACCGGAAGGCAAACATGTCATCTATGCGCCTACCCCGAGCTTTGTCGGTTCGCACGTCACCGGTTACGCAAACATGGTTGCCGCCATGGCCGACCAGTTTGCCGAATCAACCGGCGAGAAACTCGATCAGATCAATATCGTCGCGGGCTGGATGGAGCCTGCGGACATGCGGGAAATCAAAAGACTGTCGAAAGCACTTGGTGTCACCATCAGGCTGTTTCCTGACACATCTGATGTGCTCGACGCGCCACAGACGGGAAAACATGTTTTCTACCCAAAAGGAGGAATCACGGCTGAGGAACTGAAAAGCACAGGAGACAGCAAATCAACCATCGCGCTTGGCTGCTTCAGCGGCGAACCTGGCGGTATAGCGCTCGACAAGAAATGCAAGGTACCGTTCAAAACGGAAGACATACCTGTCGGACTGCAGGCGACCGACCGTTTTCTGATGGCATTGAGCAAGGCCGCCGGAGTCACGATACCGGAGGAGATTTCTGATGAAAGAGGTCGTCTTGTCGACCTGATGACCGATATGGAACAATACTTCGACGGCAAGAGGGTCGCGCTTTTCGGGGATCCTGATGACCTGATACCACTGACCGAGTTTCTTGTGGATCTGAACATGAAACCCGTACACATCGTGAGCGGCACACCCGGCAAACGTTTTGAACAACGCATGAGAGAAATACTCAAGGACAGCGTTCCGGACGCGAACATTAAAAACGGTCCGCAGGCGGATATGCTTCTTCTGCATCAGTGGATCAAAAAAGAACCTGTGGATCTGCTGATCGGCAATACCTACGGCAAGTACATCGCGAGGGATGAAGACCTTCCTTTCGTCCGCTACGGATTCCCGATCGTTGACCGGGTCGGCCACAGCTACTTCCCGAGTGTCGGTTACATGGGCGGCCTGAGAATTGCCGAAAAAATCCTCAATGTGCTGATGGACCGGCAGGATCGCGATGCTCCAGAAGAATCGTTTGAGCTTGTGATGTAGAAAATTGTTGAACTGTTGATTTGTTGATTCGTTGAAATGCACAATGGATACCGGATCCCCTGTGAAATAAACAGGATATTTCGCAGGGCTTACCGGAAATCCAGTGAACACCGTTAAACCATGCAATAGAGGCCACTGAACCAGATGTTTGAAATCCAATGGATAAGCTTGAAATACTCGAGGGAAGAAAACAATCGGTCTTTGAAAAAAACAAAGATGCGGGGGCATTTGACATTTCCTGTGAAACCACAAGCCTCTCAGGCTCTGTCAGTCAGAGAGCATGTGTCTTCTGCGGATCACGAGTCGTACTCTACCCTGTTGCCGATGCCCTTCATATTGTCCATGGCCCGATCGGATGTGCCGCGTACACGTGGGACATCCGGGGGTCGGTATCTTCCGGACCGGAACTGCACCGTCTGAGTTTTTCTACCGACCTGCAGGAAATGGATGTCATTTACGGGGGCGAAAAAAAGCTCTACAAATCCCTGATTGAACTGATTGACCAGTACACACCGAAAGCCGCGTTTATCTATTCCACCTGCATCATCGGACTGATCGGTGATGATATCGACGCGGTCTGCAAAAAAGTCTCGGAAGAGAAAGGCATTCCCGTTCTGCCGGTACATTCGGAAGGATTCAAAGGCACCAAAAAAGATGGGTACAAAGCTGCCTGTGATGCCCTCATGAAAATCGTTGGCACCGGTTCAACAGAAGGAATCGGAAAGTACAGCATCAATATCATGGGTGAGTTCAATCTTGCCGGTGAAGCCTGGATTATCAGAAAATACTATGAAGAAATGGGAATAGAGGTTGTCTCTACCCAGACCGGCGACGGGAGGGTGAACGATATACGCCGATCCCATGGGGCCGCGCTCAATATTGTGCAATGCTCGGGCTCGATGGTCAAACTGGCCAAAATGATGGAGGAAAAATACGGCATTCCTTACATGAGAGTATCGTATTTCGGTATTGAGGATATGTCAAAAGCGCTCTACGATGTCGCGAACCATTTCAGCGATAATCCGGCAATTCTGGAAGCTGCGAAAAATATCGTCAGGCGGGAAGTGGGGGAAATCTACCCGCAGCTCATGAAGTATCGCACAGCGCTCAGCGGTAAAAAAGCGGCTATCTATGTAGGCGGTGCGTTCAAGGCATTTTCACTGATCAAGGCGCTCTCCTCTGTCGGAATGGATGTTGTCCTGGCCGGATCGCAGACAGGGAACAAGGATGACTATGCAGGGCTGAAGGAAATGTGCGATGAAGGAACGGTTATCGTTGACGATTCCAATCCGGTTGAACTCTCAAAATTTGTTCTTGAAAAAAAGGCCGACCTCCTTATCGGAGGCGTAAAGGAACGTCCGATAGCATATAAACTCGGTATAGGCTTCTGCGACCACAATCATGAGCGCAAAATACCTTTAGCCGGCTTTGTGGGAATGGTGAACTTCGTCAAGGAGGTCTATCAGTCCGTCATGAGCCCGGTCTGGCAGTTTGCACCGAGAAAAGGAGGAAAATCATGAAAACAACAGCAAAAGCAGCGACCCAGAACGCATGTAAACTCTGTAATCCACTGGGAGCTTGCCTCGCATTCAGAGGCATAGAAAAGTGCGTTCCCTTTCTTCACGGATCACAGGGATGCGCGACCTATATTCGACGCTACCTTATCAGCCACTTCAAGGAACCGGTTGATATCGCGTCATCGAACTTCAATGAAGATACGGCTGTATTCGGCGGCAGCCGCAACCTGCAACTGGGGCTGAAAAACGTCACGCTCCAGTATAAGCCTGAAGTCATCGGGCTGGCGACGACCTGCCTGTCGGAAACAATCGGGGACGATGTCGACATGATCCTCCGCGACTATGTGAAACTTTTTGAAAACGGAGAACCGCTACCCAACGGAAAACCGCTTCCATTGATGATCCATGCGTCAACCCCCAGTTATCAGGGCAGCCACATCGACGGGTTTCATGCCGCGGTTAAAGCGACGGTTGAAAAAATTGCTGAAGGCGGACAGAAAGAAAATCTTCTGAACCTCTATCCCAACATGGTTTCTCCCGCGGACCTCAGGCACATGAAGGAGATCCTCAAAGACTTCAACATTCCCTACGTCCTGCTGCCTGACTATTCGGAGACCCTTGACGGTGGACCATGGGATGAATATCACAGGATTCCGAAAGGCGGCACAACGGTCAGCGCGATCAGAAAAAGCGGCAAGGCCGCTGCAAGCCTGGAATTCTCATCGGTACTGTCCACGGACAAGTCAGCTGCCGGATATCTGGAAAAGAAGTTCGATGTGCCTGCATATACCATGACGTTGCCGATCGGAATCAAACAGAGCGACGCGTTTTTCGGGCTGCTCGAAAAGCTCTCCGAGACCCCTATGCCTGAAAAATATGAAGATGAGCGGAGGAGACTTGTCGATGCCTATGCAGACGGGCACAAGTACATTTTCGAAAAAAAAGCGATCGTGTATGGTGAAGAGGATCTGGTGATCGCCATGACTGCGTTTCTGACAGAGATCGGCATCACTCCTGTACTGTGCGCTTCCGGAGGAAAAAGCGGTCACCTGAAAAAACGGATTGAAGAGCTCGTTCCCGACAGTGAAAATAGCGGCATAATCGTCCGTGATGGTGTTGATTTTGTTGATATCGAGGATGAGGCTAAAGTCCTGAAACCCGATCTTCTTATCGGCAACAGTAAAGGCTACACCATGTCAAGGAAAAACAGCATTCCCATCATCAGGATAGGATTTCCAATCCATGACCGGTTTGGAGGACAACGTCAGCTTCATCTCGGTTATCGCGGGACACAGGAACTGTTCGACAGAATCGTCAACACCATTCTTCAAGAGAGACAGCATTCATCACCAATCGGCTATACATACCAGTAAGGGGAAGCACCATGACACTATCCATAGAAAAACATCCGTGTTTTAACGATGCATCGAGACACAGTTTCGGCCGCATTCACCTCCCTGTTGCCCCAAAATGCAATATCCAGTGCAACTACTGCAACAGAAAATTTGACTGTCTGAACGAAAACAGACCGGGAGTGACCAGCAGGGTGCTCTCACCCCATCAGGCACTGCACTATCTTGATCAGGCGCTTGAGCTCTCTCCGAACATTGCCGTTGTCGGTATTGCAGGCCCGGGGGACCCGTTCGCAAATCCTGAAGAAACCATGGCAACCCTGAGACTTGTTCGTGAAAAGTACCCTGAAATGCTGCTCTGCGTTGCCACCAACGGGTTGAACGTTCTGCCGTATATCGAAGAGCTTGCAGAACTCAAGGTCAGCCATGTAACCCTGACCATCAATGCTATAGATCCGGAAATCGGTGCTGAAATCTATGCCTGGGTACGACACGGGAAAAAAGTGTTCCGTGACGTAGCGGGAGCGGAACTGCTTCTCAAGAACCAGCTTGAAGCACTGAAAAAGCTCAAGGAACTTGGCGTGACTGCGAAGGTCAACTCAATTATCATTCCCGGCATCAACGACAGACATGTTGTCGAGGTTGCAAAAGCCGTATCGGAACTCGGCGCCGACATTTTCAACGGCCTTTCATACTACAGGACTGAAGAAACCGTTTTCGAAAACATTCCTGAACCACATCCCGAACTGGTCACGGCGATACAGAAAGATGCTTCGAACTATCTGCCGCAGATGAAACACTGTGCTCGTTGCAGGGCAGACGCTGTAGGCATCATCGGAGAAGAAAATAATGACAGCATTATGAAAGAACTGATAGAAGCGGCAAAACTGCCGAAGAATCCATCGGAAAACAGGCCCTTTGTCGCTGTTGCGAGCATGGAGGGCGTGCTGATCAACCAGCATCTCGGAGAAGCCGATCGTTTTCTCATCTATGCAATGGATGAAAAAAGCGAGAAACCTCTTCTCATCGAGTCACGTCCTGCACCGCCTGCCGGAGGAGGGACCATGCGTTGGGAAGCAGTTTCCTCCATGCTTATGGACTGCAAAGCGCTGCTTGTCAATGGGGCTGGAGAGTCGCCTAAAAAAGTTCTTTCCGACAGCGGGATCGAAATCTATGTTCTTGACGGGCTTATCGAGGAGGGTGTTTCCGGAGTGTTTGGAGGAAAAGATATGAGCAGGATGACCCGGATAAGCCAGATGCATGCCTGCAAAACAAGCTGTTCAGGAACCGGCGGAGGATGCGGGTAAGTAAAGGCAAAAGTAAAAAATCAAAAGTCAAAAAGGCGCTGCCTGCTACGTCAGATCTCGAAGAGGCAACCCCCGGTGGTTGCCCGCATCGTCCTGAGAATCAAAAAATTCGACGAATAACGACTAACCATTAACGAATAACGAACGAACATGGAAAAACCGAAACATCACATACTGGTCTGTGCAAGCTTTCGCGCACAGGGTGCCCCCCAGGGCATCTGCCACAAAAAAGAGTCACTGCAGCTGCTGCCCTATCTGGAAAGCGAACTTTCCGACAGGGACATGACCGACGTCGTCGTCTCAGCGACCGGGTGCCTCAATGTCTGTGAAAAAGGACCGATCGTCGTCATTCATCCGGAAAATCACTGGTACAAGGAAATCGACAGCGAAGAGAAAATCGATGAAATACTCGATGCCCTTGAGGAAGGAGAGGCATGCGAAGACTATCTGATCAGTGAGTGATCACCGGGAAGTATGCTCAACAGCATCCATAGAAAAAGGGCTCCGGCCTTTTTTCTATGCTAATCGTTATAACTCAAAAGAAATAACGGAGAGTACACATAAACGACAAAGAAAGTTTCATGATTCTCCACCTCTCCGGTATATCTTTTTCCTACGTTGAGCATGCATAGTATCGCACTACAATCTGTTTCTCATGCCTGAACCTGAAAAAAATCTGGAACTGGAGGGAAACCTCTGGTTCAGCAAATCCTCGAACAAATTTCTGGGAGCTGACAGAATAGCGCTCCTCGAGAAAATCGACGCGCTCGGATCGATCAACAAGGCGGCAAAAGCAACAGGAATAAGTTATAAAACCGCATGGCAACTGGTCAACCTCATTAATAATCTTTCAGAGACGGCTCTCGTTAAGCGCACCACCGGGGGGAAAGACGGCGGCGGCACTAAACTGACTACGGAAGGGAAAAATATCCTGAAAAAGTATCGGGTGATTCAGGAAGAGCACAGAAAATTCCTGCTCAATCTTGAAGAACATCTCGATGATTCTGAAAAACTCTATCAATCTCTCAACAGAATTTCCATGAAAGTCAGTGCCAGAAACGTTTTCACCGGAACGATCCTGGAGATAACACGTGAGACGGTAAACGCTGAAATCACTCTCGCTCTCAAAGGAGGTGCCCATATCACAGCTATTGTAACCAACGGGGCGATCGATAAACTTGGTCTGACAAAAAACATGTCCGCCTATGCCATAATAAAATCCAGCGATGTCATCGTGGGCAAAGAGATCGACGCATCTAAAGTCAGTACCCGCAATGTACTCTGCGGCACCATAGACAAGATCATCAAGGGGCCGGTTAACGCGGAGATCGATATCGCTATCGGCGAGGGAAACATAATGACCTCGATCATAACACTTCAAAGCGCGCAAAATCTCGATCTGAAAGAAGGGGACAGAACATGTGCGATGTTCAAGGCGTCAAGCGTGATTATCGGCACGGATTGAGAGATTGGAGCGGGAAAAACAAAACTTGTACCTATGAGGAAAGCGGGAGCCAGCGATGAAGCATGGCGGTCATGACCTTTCGTTCCACAGGCTTGGCGACAAAGTCATCCATACCGGCATCCATGCACTTCTGACGGTCTTCTTTTGTAGCATTAGCAGTCATGGCCACAATAGGAACCTTGCTATCCAGCTCACTGCCGGCCTGCCTGATAGTTCTCGTTGCCTCATAACCGTCCATAACAGGCATTTGCAGGTCCATCAGTACCAATCCATAGTTTTTCCGCTTAAGAGCTTCCACCGCGTCAGAGCCATTAAAGGCTATGTCGATCTCGTAACCCATTTTCAGGAGCATGGCCTGAGCGACTTTCTGATTGATAGTATTGTCCTCGACCAGAAGCACCCTGTTTTTCTCGCTATCGGATGACGAAACATCCTCTTGATGCTCTTCCGCCTCGCCATCGCGATCTCCATCTTCAGCCCTGTCACAAGCTCCCTCCACCTTATCGAAAGCAAGCGTAAAACTGAATGTTGAACCGTCCCGTTCACTGCTCGTAACCTGAATCTCGCCACCCATAAACGCGATAAGCTTTCTCACTATTGCCAGGCCAAGGCCTGTGCCCCCTTCCTTGCGGGTGGAGGAAGCGTCAATCTGGGTGAACGGGTTGAAAATCAAGTGTTGCTGCTCTTCTGGAATCCCTATACCGGTATCCTGTACGGCAACCTTGAGTGAAACATCCTGATGAGTTTCGGAAACAACCTTTACCGTCACGGTAACCTGCCCCCGATAGGTAAATTTTATGGCGTTCTGTATCAGGTTCAGCAGTATCTGCTTGATATATCCAGGATAACCGGAGATAACAGAAGGCATATGCTCATCAATATCGCCGGCAAGAACCAGGCCCTTGCAACTGGCCTTCTCTTTCATAATTGCGATGATATCCTGCAGAAGCTGGCGAAGATTGAACACCTCTTTATCTTCATCGATACGCCCTGCCTCGATTCTGCTGAAATCAAGAATATCATTGATCAACATCAGAAGCATTTGGGCACTGGAATAGAGTGTATCGCTGTAATATCGCTGATCCTTGTCGAGTTTTGTCTCTATCAGCAGCTCTGTCATACCAATGACCGCATGAAGAGGAGTACGAAGTTCGTGAGAGATATTTGCAAGAAATTCACTCTTTGCCTTGTTGGCGCTTTCCGCCTCAATCCGGGCATTTTTCAGGTTCTCGATAAGGCCCTGTTGTATCTTTTCCTTCTCCTCGACAGTACGCTTCTCCGTAACCAGCTTGTCGTTGAGTTGTCTGGCTTCCTCGAGCGCGACTTCCGTTTCCTTCCTGCGCATTCTGTCGCTATCCTGCAACTCCTGCAGATCGTTACGAAGAACAACGATAACTTTAAAGAGTTCGTTGAGCGGGTGATCAGGAGAGTAATATTCACTGTCAGCGTCATCGAGGTCTTTGTTTTCGAACAGAATATGACCGCATGTCGCCGCGAAGTCATCAATCTCGCTGCGTGAGACCAGCACACCGTCCGACTGAACAGGTTCCGCCTTCGGGGTACTGCTGTTTACATAGCTGAACGCTTCTTCGACAGTGTCGACAAAAACAAAACGCTGTCTGACAATGCCGGAAAAAATCCGAAGCATCGCTTTAAGAAGCTGCGATGCCCCGCAGATATAGGTTATGACAGGTCGGCAGTTGTATTCGGCATTGAGCCTGTTGAGCGTGCTTGCATAGAGCAGCCGGGTGTTGATCGAAGCTCGGACCACCCCGGAATAATCCGCGATTCTTACATAGTCAGTGTTTACAAGCACCCTGTCGGCAAAAACACGTTCAATGTGAGGAATCGCTTTTCTCGCGGCATCAGGAGGAATGTCTCCCCCCAGAGAGGTAAAAAAAAGTTTTCCGGGAATAACTGCACTATGGTAGTAGACGCCGGAATCCGGATCGTCAAACTGCCATTCGGGTCGGAATTCCAGCATATCATAACTATAACTGAAACGGCTTGCGCCTTCTCCATAGCCCTGTGACTGATTCATCAACATCGGATTTTAAAGCCTTACCATCCACACGCTGCTGCAGGGAAAATCTGCTGCAAAGGGGACGCAAAAAAAAGCTTGTGTTTTAATTTACTTTTATCAAGCTTCAAGAGCAAAAGAAAAAAACGTCAACAGATTCTCGGTAGCTGCTCTCCAAGCGGCATGTCCAGTATCCTGCGACTTCCAAGCAACGTCCTGATCACCACCATTCCCGGATGCTCATCGACAACCTCCCCGATAATCGCAGCTTCACTGCCGTGCTCGTGCGCTCGCAGGACGGCGAGGGCGGCATCGGCTTCGGCGGCGGTAACGACCAACAGCACCTTGCCTTCGTTGGCGACGGTGAGCGGGTCGATGCCGAGAAGTTCGGCGGCACCGCGCACCTCTTCGCGCACTGGAAGGGCGCCTTCGTCGAGTTCGATGCCGACCGACGAGGAGGCGGCAAGTTCGTTGAGCGTGGCAGCTACGCCGCCTCTTGTGGGATCACGCATAGCGTGCAGGTTCGGCGCTGCCTGGAGCACGTCGGCGATCATGCCGTTCAGGGCGGCTGAGTCGCTCTGGATGCGGCTCTGGAAGGAGAGGCCTTCACGTGTAGTGAGGATCGCCATGCCGTGGTCGCCGATCGTACCGGAGAGCAATACCGCGTCGCCGGGCAGGAGGTTGCGGCACGACACATCGCGGCCCGGCGGGATGAAGCCGACGCCGGAGGTGTTGATAAAAATCCGGTCACACTGGCCTTTCTGCACCACTTTCGTATCGCCGCACGCGATCACCACCCCGGCCTTTCGCGCCGCTTCGGCCATGCTTCTGACGATCCGTTCGAGGTCGACGAGCGGCAGCCCCTCTTCGAGCACGAAACCGGCGCTCAGGTAGCGCGGCACGGCGCCGCCCACGCAGAGATCGTTCACCGTACCGTTGACCGCCAGATCGCCGATGTTCCCGCCGGGAAAAAAAACCGGCGTGACCACATAGGTGTCGGTGGTGAACGCGATGCGCCCCGGCTCGGCGTCGAAACGCGCCTGGTCGTCGAGCTGATCGAGCACCGGATTATTGAGATACGGCATGAACACCCGTGCGGTCAGCTCCTGCGACAGGCGTCCGCCCGCGCCGTGAGCCATCTGGACGGTTTCGTGCTGAAGAATCGGTGATGGGCAGCTCAGTTGCATTGTTTTTCGGGATTACGGTGATAACGGTAATAGGCAGCGCAGGCGCCTTCGGAGGAGACCATGGTTGCCCCGAGCGGGTTCTGCGGGGTGCATTCGAGGCCGAACGCAGGGCAGTCGGAGGGTTTGAGGTGGCCCTGAAGCACCTCGCCGCTCCGGCACAACGGCGACTCCTGCGGGGCGATGTGGCCCACGTCGAAGCGCTTTTCGGCGTCGAAGCGGGCGTACTGTTCGCGCAGCACGAGGCCGCTTGCCGGAATGACGCCGATGCCGCGCCAGGGACGGTCGGTCACCTCGAACACCTTGTTCATCACCTTCCGCGCCTGAGGGTTGCCTTCGCGACTGACCACGCGCCCGTAGGCGTTGAGTACGCCCGACTTTCCCGCTTCGAG
>JAPHUN010000260.1 GCA_026193435.1 Chlorobium sp. | reverse complement strand
TTTACCCCTTTCGGCCATGACGGTCTTGTAAAAGACGGCATTATTCTGAATGACGAAACAGTAGATGTGCTCTGCAAAATGTCGATATCGCATGCAAAGGCGGGCGCGGATATGGTTTCTCCAAGCGATATGATGGACGGACGCATCGGCGCGATCCGTGAAGCTCTGGACGATTCCGGACATTCGGATGTAGGCATTCTCTCGTACGCCGCCAAATACTCTTCAAGCTTTTACGGCCCCTTCCGTGACGCGCTCCATTCGGCACCGCAGTTCGGCGACAAATCCACATACCAGATGGATCCGGCCAATAGCGATGAAGGAATGAAAGAGATTGAACTTGATATTATGGAAGGAGCGGACATCGTTATGATCAAGCCCGGACTTGCCTATCTGGATATCGTCTACAGAACAAAGGAACGATTCGATGTACCGGTTGCTGTCTACCATGTTTCCGGAGAATACTCGATGGTCATGGCTGCAGCTGAAAAGGGCTGGATTGACGGCGACAGGGTCATGATGGAATCTCTGGTCGCGATGAAACGGGCCGGCGCTGATCTTATCTTCACCTATTATGCGAAGGAAGCAGCCAAAAAGCTCTCCTGACGGCAAATCACCTGACTCATTTCATCTTCCGGCTGCAGCCCTGCAGCCGGTTTCTCTCCAGGACAAAACTATGATCAGATACTTTACAGCAGGTGAATCGCACGGCCCTGCGCTTTCCGCTATCGTTGAAGGACTTCCTGCAGGATTGACAATCACCCCGGAAGACATCAATAGAGAGCTTGCACGTCGACAACAGGGATACGGCAGAGGCGGACGCATGAAAATCGAAACAGATAAAGCCGACGTACTTTCCGGCATCCGTTTCGGCAAAACCATAGGATCTCCGGTAACACTTCAGGTAGAAAACCGGGACTGGAAGAACTGGACGGTAAAAATGGCCCGGTTTGAAACACCCGCTGAAGAGATCCCGGCGATTACCATCCCGAGACCCGGTCACGCGGATCTTACAGGAATGATCAAATACGGCTTCAACGATATCCGCCCTGTCATAGAAAGAGCGTCAGCCCGTGAAACCGCGGCACGTGTCGCGGCATGCGCGCTTGCAAAAGTTTTTCTCCGTTCGGCAGGCATCCAGATCGGCAGTTATGTCTCCTCAATAGGAGCCGCGGGGGAAACCGCACCCTCGCCGCGTCTTCATGAATTACTTGACGCTGGAGCGGAAACACTGGCAGAGGAAGCTGACGCCTCCTCAGTGCGAATGCTCGAAAAAGAACATGAAACACATGCCATTGCAGCTATCGACAAGGCCAAAGAAGAGGGCGACACGCTCGGCGGTATTATTGAACTCTTCATCACCGGCGTTCCTATGGGGCTCGGATCATATGTGCAGCACGACCGCCGGCTTGACGCGGAACTTGCCTCCGCACTCATCTCGATCCAGGCCGTAAAGGGAGTTGAAATCGGTACGGCGTTTGAAAATGCCCGAAAACCGGGATCTCAGGTACACGATGCTTTGTTCCTGCGCAAAGGTGATGGACCCGAGAGAAAAACCAACCGCGCGGGAGGAATTGAAGGAAGCATGACAAACGGGCAGATTATTCACCTCAGAGCGGCAATGAAACCGATCGCCACACTGATGTCTCCACTGCAATCATTTGATATACGCTCGCTGGACGCTCACCTTTCTCACATAGAACGCAGTGACACCTGCGCGGTACCGGCGTGCAGCGTTATCGCCGAAGCCGTTGTCGCACCGGTGATAGCGAACGCTTTGCTGAGAAAAACCGGAGGGGATCATCTTGAGGAAATCCTCGAAAGACTTGAAGCGTACAAGGCGGACATAGCAAAAAATTTCCAGCCCTGACCGGGGTCAGTCCTGTCGAGGCTTTTCATTCAGGCGCTGGTTCATATCAAGAGAGGGCTCTTCCACCTCTGTCCTGCCGACAATCTGCGCGGGAACACCCGCGACGGTGTAATGCGGCGGGACATTGTCCAGCACGACACTACCGGCCCCGACCTTCGCGCCTTCCCCGATTTCAACATTTCCGAGGATTTTCGCGCCGGCTCCGATCAGCACCGAGCGTCTGACCTTGGGATGCCTGTCTCCGGTTTCCTTGCCCGTACCTCCAAGCGTCACCTCATGCAGTATAGACACATTGTCCTCAACCACTGCGGTCTCTCCAATCACCAGGCTGGTCGCGTGATCGAGCAGAATACCCTTTCCGATTTTCGCGGCGGGATGAATATCGACAGCGAAAACCTCCGACATTCTGTTCTGCAGCAGATAGGCCATCGGCCTGCGCCCGTTTTTCCATAACCAATGAGATAAACGATATGCCTGAAGCGCCTGAAATCCTTTCAGAAAAAGCATTACCTCGAAATAGTTAACCGCCGCCGGGTCCCTTTCAAGGGTTGCCGAAAGATCGACCACAGCCATCTCCACAGAATCAGGGCTCTCTTCATAAAATTCTTCGAAAAGAGTCTGCAGCACCTGGGGGGGGAAATGTTTCGAGGCAAGCTTGACTGAAAGCAGCATTGAAAGCGCTGAAGAGAACCTTTCAAAACCAAGAATATGCTGCTCCAGAAAGTGCTTCATGCATGGTTCGCGCTCACTCTCCCGCTCAACCTCCAGACGTATAATGGGCCATATCTGCTCTGCGGTCATAGGTACTTGTATGTAACGTGTTGCTTGTTATTCCATCTCCCCACAATAAAAGCTTTTATCCGCAGAAAGTTTCAAGATTCCGGCTTTCCGCCGCAGGAATGAACGTCAAAAGCAAAGAAACTAACGAGTGACCGGTAGAGAGCGGCCCCCGAGCCGGCAACGCAGGCTCTGCCGTTCAGACAGGTCAGCATCTCAACGATTCAACAGTTCAACAACTTCCCTACGCTCTCACCTGAATAATTTCCTCCCAGCATGTCGTATAACGCTGTGAGAGTTTTTCCTGACGCTGCTTCCATCCCGACTGTGAAATAACGTATTCATCATTGCTGAACAGCACAACAAACGGACGCACGTAAAATCCCGGATTGAACACTCGTTCACAGGAGACGTAGAAGTTGTTGCAGTCCATAAGAGCAAACATCGTCGGGAACCTCACTATCGGGCTTTATGGATGACATAGGTCACTATGCCCCATACGATAAATTCGTTCTCCCCGGTAACGGGAATCGGCTCGAACTCTTCATTGGCCGGCATCAGGCACATCCTGCCGCCCTGCTTTCCGATACGCTTGACCGTAAATTCACCGTCGAGAAAACAGACGGCAATATCGCCTTCTTTGGGATCCAGCGACTTGTCGATAACAAGGATATCCCCCTCGTCTATTCCCGCGTCAACCATCGAGTATCCCTTGACCCGACCATAAAACGTGGCACTCGGATGACGGATCAGCTCTTTGTTCAGATCCAGTTTCAGTTCGAGATGATCTTCAGCCGGTGACGGAAACCCGGCGGAAATTTCCGACGAGGCAAGCGGTAATTCGAGTTCCGTCATCAGATCGGCGGAATAAAAATCAATCGAAGGGCTGTTATAAATTTTCATCAATTTCATCCTACGCTCCAGCGTTACGCTATCTTGTATTCACAATACACATAATCCACATAACAGGCAATTGATTCCATACGCTGCGCGGAGTAGTTCGTTAGTCGGGCAGGCACGGGGGCCTGCCCCTACGGTTGCTGACTGCATACTGAATACTGTCGACTTTCTTCTCATCTCTCATCTCTCGTCTCTTGTCATCTTGTCTCTTGTCTCTTGTCTCTAACTTGCCACTACTCCCGCATGTTGGCGAAATCCTTTTTTTTCCGTACACTTCGCAATTCCGGAATACACTATCATACCCAGGATTCTTGACGATGATTATATCACGAAAAATCGAGATCGATTACGGCCATACACTGCCCAACAGCTTTTCGTTCTGTAACCAGTTGCATGGGCACAGAGGCACCGTGATAGCCACGGTTGAAGGAAACATCATCAACAAGGAAGGCGATCCCCAGGAAGGTATGGTGATGGACTTCAAGTTCCTTAACGACATCATGATGCAGCACATCCACAATGTGCTCGACCACGGCTTCGCCGTCTGGAAAAACGACCATGAAGACCTTGCGTTTATCACGAAACGCAACAAGCGCGTCGTCGTCACCGACGAACCGCCGACCGCAGAGAGCCTGGCGAAATGGGCCTTCAACCAGATCCATCCCCACCTGCCGGAAAACGTCACACTGAAGAATCTCCGCTGGTACGAAACCCCGAACAACTGGGCGGATTACACAGGCGACAGGTAACAATCAGAAAACCCCGGAATTCCGGGGTTTTCTGATGAGACCGTTATCTGGCTTTTCTTGTATTGGCCGACCACCGTTTCGCATTTGATTTTGCGGAAAACTTCTCTGCGGAACGTCCTCCGTTTCTCCGTCCCTGCTGCAAGGGCGATTTCACCGGATTGTGATCCGTCAGAGGAAAGGGATGATGATCAATGTCAGGGATTTTTTTCGCGATCAGTTTCTCGACGTCGCGCAGGTACTCTTTCTCCCCCGCATCGCAGAACGAAAGCGCCGTTCCCTTCGCCCCGGCACGACCCGTCCGCCCGATCCGGTGAACGTATGTTTCGGCGACATTCGACATATCGAAGTTGATGACATGCTCCAGATCGTCGACGTCAATCCCCCGTGCGGCGATATCGGTCGCTACGAGCACCCTCGTCGTCTGTTCCTTGAAATTTTTCAAGGCCCGTTGACGGGCGCCCTGTCCCTTGTTGCCGTGGATAGCTTCGGCGCGAACCTCATGCTTCTGCAAAAACTTGACCACCTTGTCAGCCCCGTGCTTGGTACGGGTAAACACCAGCGCGGTCTTGATCTCCTCGCCCTTCAGCAGATGAACGAGCAGGCGGTTTTTATTCCCTTTATCGACAAAGTATACCGCTTGCCGGATGGTGTCCACGGTGGATGAAACAGGCGTGACTGAAACCTTCGCGGGGTTCTTCAGAATGGTGCCGGCCAGCCTGACGATTTCCGTCGGCATGGTGGCAGAGAAGAAAAGCGACTGCTTCTTCTGCGGAAGCGCCGCCAGTATTTTCCTGATATCGTGAATGAACCCCATATCGAGCATGCGATCCGCCTCGTCGAGCACAAGTATTTCCACATCACGCAGGTGCAGATACCCCTGATTCATGAGGTCCAGCAACCTGCCTGGTGTCGCGACGACAATATCGACGCCTTTGCGGAGCGAAGCTGTCTGGGGGTTCTGATTGACCCCGCCGAAAATCACCTGGTTGGTCAGTCCCGT
>JAPHUN010000144.1 GCA_026193435.1 Chlorobium sp. | reverse complement strand
GAAGCAGATGCAGCATGACCGACAATCCCATAGGGTTTCAACACATGCGATTTTTCTGCATTAATGGTCGCGCAACCCATCGGGTGAGATGTTCGCTGTTAGAAAATTCAGCATAACGCATTATAGAGTATAATGTTGACACCATAAAGCATTTGTTGAAACGATCAACTTAGGTTTATGGTGATTTTCGTACTGTCACCTTGTAATCCACCGGTTTTCCGAAATACATCCATGAGCTGACAAGAACATCAGCGCCGGCAGCCGCATAGGCTTCGGCATTTCCGGTATGTATTCCACCTGCAGCCGCAACGATGATGTTCCGGTTTCTGCTTTTTATCTGTTCTGCGATTTTTTCCACCGATTCAGGTGAAAGTTTGTCAAGCTGTATGATATCCGATCCTGCATCAGCTGCCATGATCGCGTCAGTGAGGGTTTCCACTTCCACGGAAACTTTTTTTTCCGGGCATCTGGCTTTGATGGAAGGGAGTTTCCTGCAGAGAGCCTCTATTCCTCCAAGCAGGTCATAGTGGTTTGAAAAGACAAGGACGGAATCGGAGAGACCGAGACGATGCGGGTAGCCTCCGCCGGAGCAGAGAGCCTTGAGGGAGAGGTGTTTGATCCCCGGCAGATGTTTGCGGGTGCCGCACACTTCGACATTTTTTCCTCCACGTGCTGCACCATCGACCATGGAGCGCGTTCTGGTCGCTATTCCGGAGAAATGTTCAAGGATGTTTTGCGAGACTTTCCAGCCCATGTGCAGCCTTTCGGCATTTCCATATGCTTTCAATACGGTTTCTCCGCCGTCTGCTTGTTCTCCGCTTTTTTTGACAATATCTGTTTTCGCACCGAGATGCATGAAGATTTTTTCTGCCTCTTCGCTTCCACAGACCGTGAGGGGCTCTCTCGCGGTGAAGCGTATTTCGGCATGGATCGTGTCGAGTTCCAGCAGGGAGCAGGTCAGATCGAAATAGGGGACGTCCTCTCTGAGCAGGGTCTCTATGTCGGAATTGTTGGTGTTGAAGTACACAGCAGGGATAGTCTGGCAGTGAAAGAGAATGCTTATGCCTGAATATAGAAAAATGAAGGATAAATGCTAACGGCCGGCTTCTCGTGATGCGGATATGTTTTCTGGAAAACAACGGAGAGAATGAAATAAAATAACACGGATATTCATCTGAAGCCTTAGCTTTTTGGTGTTGCGGACATTGAATGAATATCCTTTCGATTTTTTCTTCTTTTTTCAACAAAGAGTGTGGATCGATGTTTGTACATCAGTGCATCGTGACGTAGTTGTACAATCTTTCAGAGCAGTATAGTGGCAAGCACCTATTTCTTCTTTGTATGTAAGTTGTTGTTTTATTATGATATAATGGTATTTTCCGCTTTGTTCCCGTCAAGACGTCATTACTGCGGTATGACGTGTTCTGTAGTGTTGATAACTGTGAATAAAATGTTGATAACTTGTTGGCTATAAGGGAGGGTGACGGATTAGTTGATAAAAACATCTATATTAATTGCTTTCATTTGAAGCTTTTGTAAACGATCGTGATGCCAAGGGACATGATTGAGTTATCGCACGAGGAGCTTGTTCGGCGGGTTCAACATATCAGGCTTGTTCTGTCAGACAATGACGGTGTACTGACGGATAATGGCGTGTATTACTCTGAGCGTGGAGAGGTGATGAAGCGTTATTCCATCCGTGACGGCATGGGGGTTGAGCGGCTCGAAGCGGCAGGCGTAGCGACAGGAGTCATGACCGGGGAGATTTCCGCAAATCTCAGGGCGAGGGCGGAAAAGCTGAAAATCAGATATCTCTACCTTGGCGTCAAGGACAAGCGGGCCGGACTTCAGGATGTTCTGTCGGAAAACAGACTGGAGCTGCAGGAGATCGCTTACATAGGCGATGATATCAATGACGTCTCCATAATGCAAGAGATAGCCGAAAAGGGCATTACCGCATGCCCTGGTGACGCGATGGAATTTGTACGTCCTCTGGTTCACTACATCTGCAAAGCTGAAGGCGGTCGCGGGGCGTTTCGTGAGTTCGCGGAATGGATACTGAGAATGCGGAACTCCTGAGCGATCCGGTAGGACAGATATGCGGAGAGTTTGCGATGAATGAGTAAGGGTTTGGTATATTTGCCGCTCTCTTTTAAATTCTGGCAGTATTTTTATACCGCCTCACCGTACTGACGTGCAGAAAAGGCGGCAGGTATTTGACAGGACAAACAGAAAAACAGAGTAAAGAATGAGCGATAGCAAACAACAGAACGTACAGGAGTTTGAATACAAGGCTGAGATGAAACAGCTGTTAAATCTTATAGTTCACTCACTGTACACGCATCCTGAGATTTTCCTCCGGGAACTGATATCCAATGCTTCGGATGCGTTGAGTAAAGTACGATTCAGTCAACTGACGGAAAATATTGCCGAAGGCGATGTCGAGGAACTGAAAATCACTATCACGCTCGATGAGAAAACCCGTTCTTTTGCAATTGAGGATAACGGGACGGGAATGAGTGAAGAGGAGCTTATCGCTAATCTCGGTACGGTTGCAAAGTCGGGAACACTTGGGTTTCTGCAGGCACTCAAAGAGCAGCAGCCCGACAAATCCGGCATTGACGCAAATCTTATCGGTCAGTTCGGTGTTGGTTTCTATTCCGTGTTCATGGTGACCGATGAAGTGACGGTCGAGACAAAGAGTGAGGATTCGCAAGGATGCCGGTGGCGTTCCACAGGAGAGGGAACCTACACTATTGAGAAGATCGATCGCCAACAGCGCGGTACGAAGATATCGTTTACGCTTAAGGAGGATGCTGCTGAATTTGCCGGGGAAAACCGGGTTGAGAACATCATAAGGAAGTATTCTAATTTTGTGGATTTTCCGATTCAGCTGGATAACAAGAAGGTCAACAGTGTCACCGCTCTCTGGCAGCAGCAGAAAAGCGAGATCAGGGAAGAGGAGGCCAATGAGTTTTACAAGTTCATTTCAGTCGACTACCAGGATCCGCTGGATTATCTTCATCTCTCCCTTGAAGGCGTGGTAAACTTCAAGGCATTGCTTTTTCTTCCAAAAGAGGCGCCGATGGATATGCTCTATCAGCAGGGCGCTTTAGAAAATCATGGGCCCCAGCTCTATGTAAGAAAGGTGATGATCCAGCATGAGTGCAAGGATCTTCTCCCCGAGTACCTGCGGTTTGTCAAAGGGGTTGTCGAGACGGAAGATCTTTCGTTGAACGTATCGAGGGAAGTTGTTCAGAACAGCCCCGTTATGGCTAAAATCCGTCAGATTCTGACAACCAAGATCATTGCGTGGTTTGAGTCTCTCGCACAGGATAACCCCGAGAAGTTCCGACAGTTCTACAAGGCGTTCGGCCCTGTTATCAAAATCGGACTCAATACTGATTTTACCAATCGCGAAAAACTCATCGAGCTGCTGCGTTTCGAGAGCACCAAAACAGGTGATGGTGAGTATGTGACGCTCAAGGAGTATGTTAACCGTATGAATGAGGGCCAGAAAGAGGTCTATTATCTCTCCGGCGACAACCGTCAGCAGATGCTTTCCAATCCGAATATGGAGTATTTCCGTAAACAGGACATCGAAGTGCTTCTGCTTGTCGATCCTGTGGATGTTTTTGTTATTCCGTCCATTCATGAGTATGACAAAAAGCCTCTGAAGTCAATTGAAAAAGCGGATATAGATTTTTCTGTCGGAGAGGATGAGAAAAAAGACGCGCTGAATGAAAACATGATTGAACCCGTTCTCAGGATTTTCAAAGAGACGCTCGCAGACAAGGTTGAGGATGTCGTTGAATCGCATCGCCTGGTGAATTCTCCCGTCACTCTGGTTGGAGGAAAGGACACAATGGATCCTCAGATTGAGAAAATGCTGAAAATGATGAATCAGGCTGATGCGCAAGGTAAAAAAATCCTGGAGGTCAATCCCTCCCATCCGGTCATCAAAAATCTGGCAGGGCTCTGTATGCTCAACGACAACGATCCCTTCATCCGGACTGCCATAAACCAGCTCTATGAGGGAGCTCTTCTGCTTGAAGGAAGTCTGGAAGGCAGGGCTGATTTCATATCCAGAATGAACGACATAATCGAGGCAGCGACCAGACAGGCCAAGTCCTGAAGTTTTTTCATCAACGCATCTATCGGAAACTGAACGTGAAAGATATCGGTGATATGAAGCCGGGAAGAATCCTGGCTCTTCAAAGAAACGAGCTGACAGAGCACTACATTTACAAGCAGCTCGCGTCCAGTGTCAGCGGGGTTAAAAACAGGAGGATACTCTCCCAGATAGCTGATGATGAACTTCGTCATTATTCGATCTGGAAGAGTTACACCCGGCAGGAGGTCGAGCCGAGCAAGTTGAAAATCTGGTTTTTTACCGTGATCAGCAGGCTTTTAGGACTGACATTCGGCATAAAGCTGATGGAAAACGCTGAAAAGAACGCAGGCGAGGTATACTCCCGCTTACCCTCTTCTTTCAGGGAGGTTCAGGGACTTGTCAGTGATGAAGAGGAGCATGAGCAGGCTTTGATAGGTATGCTTGATGAAGATCGTCTCAAGTACACCGGTTCGATCGTGCTGGGCCTGAACGACGCGCTGGTTGAGCTTATGGGGGTACTTGCCGGTCTTACTTTCGCGCTTCAGGATTCCCGTTATGTCGCCCTGACAGGCATCATAACAGGTTTCGCCGCGGCTCTGTCGATGGCGGCCTCCGAGTATCTTTCCACCAAAGCCGAACCAGGAACAAAAAATCCCGTCAAGGCGGCTCTCTATACCGGTATAGCGTATCTGTTTACCGTCGTGGTCCTTATAACCCCGTATCTGGTACTCTCTTCACTCTATGTGGCGCTTGGGACGGCGTTTGCCGCTGCTATCCTCATTATCGCGATATTTAATTTCTATGTTTCTGTCGCAAAAGATGTGCCGTTCAGGAACCGCTTTTTTGAGATGGTTTTTCTCTGTCTCGGTGTGACCTTTCTGAGTTTTCTTGCCGGTATGGTCGTCAGGGTGGTATTCGGCGTGGAGAGTTAGGGGGAACCCTGCTGTATCCGTGAGATTGTCTCGGTAATGCCTGACGCTGTCGATGCTGAAGTCGATGTATCGATGGTTACCGTGACGCGTTGTTCTTCAGTTGAAAAAGATCTGAGATGCCGGAGTTGCTCCATGAGCACCGATCGATCGGCTTCAGAGGCGTCGCCGCCCGATTGCTTTCTTGTCGTGACGCGCTCTTCAAGCAGTTTCACCGGGGCGGTGCAATTGAGTATGATCACAGGGCATTGAGCGTTCCTGCTGAGGGCCATAAACCGTTCCCTCTCTTCACGACGCAGAAACGTCGCATCGACAATAACCGTATAGTCGTTCATCAGGCAGGTCGACGCTATCTCGAAGAGCCTTGTGTAGGTTCTGCTTGAGCTTTTTTCAGAATACATTTCCCTGCTCAGATCCCTGCCGCTTCGGTCGAACTGCTTCAAGCCGAAAAGTCTTTTTCTTTCGATATCCGATCGGATATGGATGGTTGGAATGCGTGAGGCTATCTCCCGTGCGACAGATGTTTTTCCGCTTCCGGAAACACCGCAGGTAAGGATAAGTGCGGGGTGTGCCGGTGACGAACAGGCGAGAGCTGTCGAAATGTAGGAATGGTGTTCCGCAAGCGTTTTTTCTTTTTCCTCCCGATGTTCCTCCTGAAGATGGCGTATGGCGGTTACTTTTGCACGCACCATCGCCCTGTAGGTCTTGTAGAATCTGAGAAGAGGGAGTCCTTCATAGTCTCCGGTCAGCGACAGGTAGTTGTTGAGAAACCTCCACGCATACTCCGGATGACCGCTGTGTTCCAGATCCATGATCAGAAAGGCAATTTCACTCATGACATCGATAGTACTCAGCAGAGGGTTGAATTCAATGCAGTCGAAAATCATGACGCTTTTCTTCCAGAGCACCATATTTCCTGTATGCATGTCGCCATGGCACTCCCTGACAGCCCCGATTGCTTTTCTTTCGGCGAACAGGGGCATCAGACGGCTGTATTCGTTTTCCGTCCACTGTTTCAGTCTTTTGAGCAACGCCTTTTCCTGCAGTTGATTCTTCAGCCGTTCAGCTTCGGTGAAATTGTCGCGAATCGGCTTGATGAGGATCTCCGCCCTGCCGTAAGCGCTGTCCGGGCACGCGGCGGGAGCGGATTCATGGAACGCGGAAACGATCCGGCTTATCCGGTCTATATGATCCCGGGTGATTCTGTTTGACGCAAGCAGCGTATCGACTTCCTTGCTCCGATCAAACTGCAGCATCTTTACCACGAAATCAACGATGTTTCCCTTTCCGCCGATCATGACGCTTTCGCCCTGAATCGTGACAGGCAGAACGTCAAGATAGAGCTCTTTGCAGAGCCTGCGGTTGAGGCGAAGTTCCTCCCTGCAGAAGTGCTCCCTGTTTTCGAGAGAAGAAAAATCAAGGAACCCGAGGTTAACCGCCTTTTTTATCTTGTAGGCATAAGGGCCGGTTAAAAAAACAAGAGAAATATGTGTTTCAACAACCTCTATTTTCTCTACGGGATGAGGATAGGCGGAAGGTTGTCGCAGCTTTTCGACCAGATTGACCATAGTGTTCGTATCGTCTTCTTGCATAAACAGGGCAGATCCCTTTATTATCTATCCTGCAGAAAGCGTGTGGATCTGGTTTAATGAAAAAAATATTTGTAAATTAAAGGTCTAATAAAATAATGTTTTGCGATCTGGGGTGGCCTCCTTGACAGCGTACAAAGGAAATAACAAGCCGGTAGAGTAATCCCTTAATAATAAAAAGATTTAGCTTGCATGATACAGTTGTCCAAAATTCTCTGTCCTACCGACTACTCGAAAACATCAGATAAAGCTGTCCGCTATGCTATAGAGCTTGGCAGAAAAGTGGGCGCTCATGTTCGTTTTCTTCATATCATGCACCCGGAAAATATCGCCGAAAAAACTGCATACAGCTATGGTATCTCAAAAAAAGGGGTGCAT
>JAPHUN010000122.1 GCA_026193435.1 Chlorobium sp. | reverse complement strand
GTACCATTGCCCGCAATGAGGAGACAAGCCCGCCGGGTGTATCAAGTTCAACAAGAATAGCGTGAGCCTTCTCTTTTTCAGCCTGGTCGATCGCACGCTCAAAAAAATCCGCACTTCCAGGATTCACCGTACCCTGAAGAGAGAGAAAAAGAACTGTCTTGTTGCCCTTTCTCTCTTCAGCGCGCAAAGCGGATGAAAAAACCGTCATTGCCGCAAAAAACAGCACAACGATCACAACATAATTTGAAGCCGGACATCTTCTCATGGTTGTATAAAAAACGGTTCACGGATCTGCTGAGCACTCCTATATGTGAATATATGTAAACGTCTTGTATCTCTCTTTAGGTTCCTTCAACTTTACAAAACAGGCGCTGGAATTTATTTTTATTCACGTCTAAACTATAAACATCGATGAACTGTTTTAGTTCACTGTCTTGTCATGTCCCGAACCTGTTAACTAAACGTATTCTCTGATCTATGTTTTTTTTCGATCCATTGTACTTTCTCTTCGCCCTGCCGCCACTGCTGCTTGGACTATGGGCACAGTTCAGGGTAAAATCGGCATTTAAAAAATACTCTCAGGTAACACTTGCAAACCGCATCAGCGGCGCTGAAGCTGCACGAATGATTCTTGACAGGAGCGGTCTCCGGAATGTTGAGGTAGAGCAGACTCGCGGCATGCTTTCCGACCATTACGATCCACGCAGCAAGAAGCTTCGCCTGAGTGAAGCCGTTTACGGACTTCCGAGCATCGCCTCCGTCGGCGTGGCGGCTCACGAGGCAGGCCATGCGTTGCAGGACAAGAAAGGATATTTTCCTCTTCAGGTACGTTCAGCCATGGTTCCCGCAGTATCCTTCGGCAGCAACCTCGGCCCCATTATCTTCATGATCGGGCTCTTCATGGCAGGGTCTCTCGGTACGACCCTTGCATGGGTCGGCATTCTCCTGTTCGCGGCCACGGCACTGTTCGCGCTGGTAACACTGCCCGTTGAGTTCGATGCCAGCCGACGGGCAAAGGAGATTCTGGTTTCCCAGGGCATTGTATCACGTCAGGAAATGCAAGGGGTCAATGCCGTACTCGACGCTGCAGCGCTGACCTACGTAGCGGCGGCGGCTCAGGCCATCATGCAGCTTCTCTACTTTATCACCATCATGAACAGAAGAAACTGATCGCTCAATCCCTGAGACAACGGACCGAGAATCCGTAAGCCTTGCTGTTGTTGGATCGACTGACAATATCGTTGGAATAAAAAAGACTTCGGGTCAATGCTGAGCGTTCACCGATTTCAGAAGAACTCCAGAAATACCCGACTATTCCGAGGTTTAGAAACGTACCGTAATTAAAGCGATAGCCACCGGGCAACGCCGTAAAACCAGAAACGTTCGACGCTCCGGTGTTGGGGAAAGCCCAATGTTCCGTCCCTATCTGCTTCAGTTTCCCGCCAATGTTTGCTTGCGCTCCCCTGAAACCTCTCTTGTAGCCCTCGATGAGGGACAGACCAAGGTGCCGCTCAAGATTGAGCCACTCCTGATCGGTAGGGACATGCCAGCCCTCAGGAGCCAGGCCCCTTGGATCATTGACCGCGTACCAGTTATAAAGTTTTCCATAGCGCAGGTCATTATCTTTTTCATTTCCGTAGTAGCACCACGCTCCTATTTTATTGAAATTAGACCGTTGCCACTCTTCCGGGCTTTCAGCATGAACAATTTCATCACCATTCCGGTATCGGCCAACCCGGAGATTTTCCTGCATCCAGATCTGAGGCTTGAGAAACGCGTCATCTGATGTAATCGTTAGTGTGGGATACTCCTCTGCACAGCAATCACTGCCGAGCAGGATGCCGAAAAGCACAACAAGAACCAGTGAAGTAAATTTCAAGCAAATCATTATTCTATAGGCAATTAAGAGAAGCCAACCAGCTATAATATACAACCGGAATCAATAAAATTCAGTCTGTTTGCACTGTCTCAACAGACAGTATCCACGGAAGCAACTATCTTCACGAGCCCTCAGGACTGCAGAGCGAAATGGATAATTGACTGAAAGAATGAGGTCTCAAGAAAACACTGCGGGTAGTAACCCGGGTCACTGTCTGGAAAAGAGATGAAGAAACAGCACGTCGAGAGAAATTGATATCTTGAAAAAAACCTCTATATTCCGGTCGTTTTTCAATCACCCTCGTCAACGGCACACATCTTCCGTCTCACATGACAAACGGGTATGTGCACGAACATGCCGGGATTTCTTTTGGGCTCCACCCGACGCAGCAATCGACACGCGCAATACAATCCTGGTGGTGCCCTTTTATCATACGACTACAGATCAGAGAGAGTATTCAATGCTGCAAACATGGAAAAATGAATGGTTTTCAAATATTCGAGGTGATCTTCTGGCAGGTCTTGTGGTCGCTCTTGCCCTCATACCGGAAGCAATCGCATTCTCTATCATTGCGGGTGTAGATCCTAAAATAGGCCTCTACGCGTCATTCTGTATTTCTGTTGTGGTCGCATTCACCGGCGGCAGACCGGGGATGATATCCGCTGCAACCGGAGCCATGGCGCTTCTGATGGTCACGCTGGTCAGAGAACACGGTCTGCAGTATCTTTTTGCGGCCACACTGCTGACAGGCGCTCTGCAGATCATCGCGGGCTACCTCAAACTGGGGAGTCTGATGCGATTTGTATCGCGATCTGTTGTAACGGGTTTTGTCAACGCCCTGGCCATTCTGATATTCATGGCCCAGTTGCCGGAGCTGACCAATGTCAGCTGGCACGTCTATGCGCTTACCGCCGCAGGTCTTGGCATCATTTACCTCTTTCCGCTCATTCCAT
>JAPHUN010000288.1 GCA_026193435.1 Chlorobium sp. | reverse complement strand
AACTTTCTGATATGAGGTAACATGAAATACTGTTCGTTATCATTGAATTATCAAACGCAACTTGAAACAGAATGCAAATATATTATATTTTATGACGATATATTCTTCGACTTCTCTCTATTTTCAGTGAACGTGCGCGCAAAAAAAATATTAATTATTGGAGAACCCTTGATGTCAACCAAACCTGTCAGCTATAAAGAACTGGGACTACAGAACAGCAGAAAACTCTTTGAATCTGCCGTTAAAGGCGGTTATGCGATCCCCGCTTACAACTTCAACAACCTCGAACAGCTTCAGGCGATCATTCTCGCATGTGTGGAAACCAATTCTCCGGTCATTCTTCAGGTTTCAAAAGGAGCGCGAAACTATGCGAACCAGACCCTTCTTCGCCATCTTGCCCGTGGCGCTGTGGAATATGCCGAAGAGCTGGGAGCATCAATCCCCATCGTCCTCCACCTGGACCATGGAGACAGCTTTGAACTCTGCAAAGATTGTATCGAAACAGGCTTTTCCTCAGTTATGATCGATGGCTCACACCTGAGCTACGATGAAAACGTCGCCCTTACCCGAAAAGTTGTTGACTACGCTCATCAGCATGATGTGACCGTCGAAGGCGAACTCGGTGTCCTTGCCGGTATAGAAGACGAAGTATCTGCTGAAACACATACCTATACACAACCGGAAGAGGTTGAAGACTTTGTCAGCAAAACCGGTGTAGACAGCCTTGCGATCTCTATTGGAACATCACACGGCGCTTTTAAGTTCAAGCCGGGAGAGGATCCGAAAATACGCCTTGACATCCTTGAAGAGATTGAAAAACGAATTCCCGGTTTCCCGATCGTGCTTCACGGCTCCTCTTCAGTCCCGCAGGAACTGGTAAAAACCATAAACGAGCATGGCGGAAAACTCAAGGACGCAATCGGCATCAGTGAAGAACAACTCCGTCTTGCCGCAAAGTCAGCCGTCTGTAAAATCAACATCGACTCGGACGGACGTCTTGCCATGACGGCGGCTGTTCGCGAAGTGCTCGACAACAAACCGGAAGAGTTTGACCCGAGAAAATACCTCGGCCCTGCGAGGGATGCGCTCAAAAAACTCTATATGCACAAAAATATCAATGTGCTTGGATCAAATAACAAGGGGTAGCTGAAAGAGTAACAAGTCACAAGCCCCGGTGCTGACCGGGGCTTGTGACAGCCACCCTTCGTTACTCGTTTCCGGAACTTCCTGCCTTCAACCAGCTCCATGCGGCATAGCTCATTACACCCATCCCGGTGACGATCGATGATTCGTCGGGGTTGAAATAAGGCGAATGAAGCGAGTCTCCTTTTTGAGGATCTTTCCTGCCGGTACCAAGCTGCATGAAGGATCCGGGACAGTAACGGAGATAGTGCGAAAAATCTTCGGCGGTCATAACCGGTTCGCTTACCTCCACATTGCCCGCCCCGAGATAGTCAACAGAGAATTCCCAAAGCTTGCGGGTCGTTTCATGATCATTGACCAGCACAGGATAACCATTGACAATGGTTAGTTCAGCCTCGACACCCATCGCGAGAGCGGTATGCTCTATGTCCGTTTTCAAACGCTTGTGCAGCAAAGAGCGTAACTCCTCGTTCATGGTTCGCAGGGTGCCAGTCATGACAACCTTGCTCGGAATGATATTTGTGGCATGACCGCCGTTGATCGAGCTGATGGAGAGCACTGCCGGCTCATAGGGGGAAGCGACCCTGCTTACAAGATGCTGAAGAGAGGTAATGATGTGCGCGGCCGCAAGTACAGGATCCGCAGCCTTATGAGGTGCGGAAGCATGCCCGCCTTCCCCGTAAACGGTGATATACAGCTCATCAGCCGCAGCCATCAGGCTCCCTTCACGCAAGGCGATCCTGCCTGACTGAATATGCGGAAAACAATGAAGACCAAAGATAGCCGAAGGGCTGTAACGCTTGAAAATGCCTGCTTCTATAAGGGGTTGTGCTCCTCCGGGGGCCTTTTCTTCAGCGGGCTGAAAAATAAACAGAACATCTCCCCGAAGCTCTTCCCGCATGCCTGAAAGCAGAGCGGCTGTTCCCAGCAGAATGGCTGTATGCATATCATGTCCGCACGCGTGCATAATCCCTTGCTCGACCGAACAGAAATCATGATGATTCTCTTCCTGAAGCGGCAGGGCGTCAATATCTGCCCGAAGAGCAACAAGACTTCTCTCGGGACCATCCTGCTTTTCTCCTTT
>JAPHUN010000198.1 GCA_026193435.1 Chlorobium sp. | reverse complement strand
TTCGACCATAGCCGCATAGGCAAGAAGCTGAACATGGGTTCCCCGCTCCAGACTTTTTCGGCGAAGTTCACTACCTCCCCATTTCATGTCGATAACAGAGGCTTCTCCCCCGCGGCTGAAGAGAAGAAGGTCGGCACGGCCCCGCATCCTGCCGCTGGCAAACGAACCTTCCAGTCGATGTTCGGCATACATTCTTGAGGAACCCTGCTCTTGCAGTACCGGAAACAATCGGCTGACAGCGAAACGGAGACGTTGACGCAGGTTTTCCAGTTCAGCGCCTCGACCGGGCATCATCAGAACAGCGCCTTCTGTTTGTATCAGCTCATCGAAAACAGCGTCGAACCATGAGTTCAAAACCGGCATTTCGCCCGATGTTGACTGCAACCGGTCAACGAGTGCCTGTATAAGCCTGTGAGCAAGCGATCCATACAGTCTTACCCCGTCGTTCAGTTCCAGACGTTCCGACGGTCTGACCTGCGCAACATGATAGAGGAACCAGCTTGCAGGTGCAGCGATGAGCATTTCGAGCGATGTAGGAGAGAGGGGGCTGTCGGGCAGCGGTATCCCTTTCGCAATCTTCCAGAATGGCCGTTTTTCCGGAAGATCGTGTCCGGGAATGAGAGAACTGTTGATCCCGCCCGGCACACTGAGCGGCTCTTCAATCTGCAGCACAGGAATCGAGGGAACAAGAGATGCGATTTTCAGCCAGAGCGGGTGGCGTTCGTCCCCTTCCGGAGGGAGTACCAGCATACAACTTTCTCTGGCGGCCAGTAACGGACGCAACCAGTCTGATGCCTGCCATGCAAGCACCTTCTCCTGTGAGGGAAAGAGTACCCCCTCGCCTTTGAGAAACAAGCGCTCAGCCGCTGACCAGGGCGCCACCTGTTCCATAGCAGGAGATTCAGCCCACCACCAGATAACATGAGAAGAATTTTCACAGACAGCTCCCGGATGGGAGGTGTCGGGAACACTCCCCGCTTCACGCTGAAAGACGTGCCTGATCCCGCTTGTTGCAAACGCGAGCAACTGATCTATCTGGTAGCTGCAAATACATTTTTCTCCCTGTGAGAACAGATCCTCTAACGCACCGAGAAATACTGAAACCTGTTCATACGCATCGGAAAAAAGAGAACGGAACTCATTTTGTTCATCCTCGTCTTTTTTCCGACTGTGGAACTCTTTGACCATTCCTGCACATGCAATCAGCTCTTCAACTGGCATGGGCTGATCATAATCGACATAATTTCCCTCAAGCCAGCGTTTGACTTCATCGATAGCCTCAGGAGCCGTATCCATCGTTTGCTGACTGAACTGCCGCAATGCCGCCTGCCATTGCGTTCCCCCCATACCGGGACATCGGGAAACCACTTTAGCAAGCAGTTCGGACAGCGACTGATTGAGAGGATTGAACGCTTCCGGCAGAGTCAGGAAAGCATGAAGCGCTTCGACATCGAGAGGATACCGGCGAAGGCGCAAGAGAAGCGGGAGGAGCTGCAGAGACGACAGAGCGGCCTGCCTGCGCTGAAACGCCTGACGCGGATAGCCTTGCGCTTCGAGCACCTCATCGAGTATCTCACCCTCACCACCGTCAACAAGCAACGCATCATCACGTTTTGCGCTGAGCGTTTCAGCAACATGATATGCCGCGGTCAATGCTGTATCAGCAGTAACCACTGACAGAGAGGGATCCTGTTCGACGTCCGGAGGCTCAATCACGGATTCTTCAAAAAGCAGACGATGCTGCAGAAAATGCAGAGCAGAACCTTCAGGAGCGACAGGTTCGGCAAACGGTCCTCTATAGCTGTACGGAAGCTGGCAGAGTACCTGCTGCCAGCGTAACGGGTGTCGTTCGAACGGCTCGAGCAGTTCAAGCGACGTAATCGGAGTCCGCAATGATTGCAGCGCCTCGGCGACCGCAAGCAGCCTCTCGCCATTTCCGGGTGCAAAATTTTCCTGTTTGAGAAAAGATTCCACTTCGGCAAAATCGGCAAGTTTTCCTGACAGAGGTTGTTCGATAAACCTGCCGTTCCAGCCGTTCAGATAGAGTTCATCTCTCCATTCGAGCAGCCGGGATGCCACGCCAAGATCATCAACCCGCATCGACCGGCTATAAAAACGATGATCGTCATCCAGCAGCTTCAGGATCTTCCTGAAATGAATGACCCGCTGCAGCTTCGCCGAACGTTTTGCAGACAGCCCCAGGTAGAGTTCGAGCTGCGAAAGCAAGCCTGAAGGGCCGATAACCATCCGGTTCAGGGCATTTCGCTTCTTCCAGCTTCGTGTGCCGTCAAGATGTAACCCGAAAACCACCTGCATACGTGTCCTGTTAACAGTGAACCCTGGCATGTACCGTTCATCTGCAGTTTCGCGATTCTCTGGAATCCTTGCAAATCACTGTACGTTGTTCAAACAACATGAACCAGGCAGAATCAACAAAATATGAAACAACTTCAATAGAATGCCTGAGAAGCCAGACACATCTACCGGTATTCAGCCGGGCCTCACTTCCATAAGCATGAAACACAACATTTTACAAACATGCAACGTAACCGGGGTTATCTTTTCCAGCGATAAGAGCTTCTTTATAGACAAGGGTAGTATCGAACCAAATCACGCGTGTTTTTTTACTATAGTTAACGCAAAAATAAAGCATTTTATTTGCCGATATCCGGATAAATACCTATCATATTATTGGTGATCTCTGACCCCATCCCCTTACGATATAAGAGATTACTTTGACATTCTTTATCCGGCAGTTGAGACTAAAAAACTCAGAACTACCCAACAGCATGCAGGAACAAATCCTTAATGATTGCTCGTCCGTTGTCATTGGCTCCGACGAGTGGATGAATTCAAATTTACAGGTAACCTGTTACAGAAACGGTGATCCGATCCGGCAGGTCAACGATGTCAATGAATGGAGAAACACTGCTGAGGGAGCGATGTGTCGGTATGAAGGAGAAGGGTCGAACGAACCGAAATACGGCTGTCTGTATAACTGGCACGCTGTCAATGACCCGAGAGGCCTGGCGCCTGAAGGATGGCGAATACCTGAAGACAAGGATTGGGCCCGTCTGGTAGAGGTACTTGGAGGAGACCTTACCGCCGGGGGTGCAATGAAAGATCGAGGAACCGGGTTGTGGAAGAAGCCTAACAACGGTGCATCAAACAGCAGCGGGTTTTCCGCATTACCATGCGGATTCAGAACGCTCTATGGAGAGTATCGTCATCTTGGGCTCTATAGTTACTTCTGGTCATCGACTTCCTACAGCAGTCATTGCGCCTGGATAAGAATTTTAGGTTACTTCGACCCGAAGGTTATCCATACCGGGAGTTCTTTCGAAAACGGTTATTCCGTTCGCTGCATAAAAGATGTCGAATAAAAATGACGTATATTGCAAAGAAAT
>JAPHUN010000040.1 GCA_026193435.1 Chlorobium sp. | reverse complement strand
GAAGAACAATGCCGTTGGTCAGGGAGTTTGGAAACATCCTGATCGAAAAGTTGAACGTCTCTACCGCTCCGTTATATCGCTGTCGGGCGACGCTGATCCTGTTTTCGGTACCCTCCAGCTGATTCTGAAGATCCCTGAAGTTCTGGTTGGCTTTCAGCTCGGGATACCTCTCGACAACGACCATGAGACGGGAAAGCATGGACGAAAGCTCGCCTTGCGCGCTCTGAAATTTCGCCATCGCAGCCGGGTCACTGAGCATTTCAGGAGTAAGCTGAACTGATGAGGCTTTTGAGCGGGCCTCAATAACCCTGGTGAGTGTTTCCTGTTCAAAATCAGCAGCACCCTTTACGGTTGAAACAAGGTTTGGTACCAGATCAGCTCTTCGCTGTAACTGTGATTCCAGATCACCCCATGACTTGTTGACCGCTTCTTCGTTCTGCTGCATGGTGTTATAGCCGCAACCGGTAAACATGCCGGTTATAAGGACTAACATAATAACTCTGAATAAACCGGATTTCATGAATGTGCTCCTTGCGTTTATGAATATTTCAATTGATCGTGTGATGTAACATGAACAATAACGTGTAAAAAGATACGGATTTCTTGTCAACCACCGAAAAGCCGCAAAAAAATCCCACAGGAACCTTTTCTGGTTTTATCTGAAATATTTTCATATACTACTTCTTTTATACATCCATCAACCATGATTGCACGTATACTGCTTTTCATAGTGCCTCTCTTCTGCACTGCCGGGACCGTGCTCGGCAGTTTTGAACACAGCGGCCCGGATGCACGAGTCGAAGCGATGGGAGGCGCCGGGTGTGCGTTGGAAAACCATCCGTTCAGCACGTTCTACAATCCTGCGTCGAGGGGCGGAGTCGATGCCCGGTCAGCGGGAATCTCCTACACCAGACCCTTCGGGAACAGCACCCTTGACAGCTTTTACGCGTCAGTGTCAACCAGTGACCTGCCGTTTGACAGAAATGGAAATGCCGGTATTTCGTACCACTATTTCGGCTCATCCCTCTACCGCGAAACAAGCACCTTCTTTACCTACTCGACCAGGGTAGCGGGACCGGTAAGAGCAGGAATTTCAGCCGGTCTCCTTGAAAGGGACAGTGGTGAAAACAATCCTGTTTCCGCCCTCGGCATCAATCTCGGCGCCATTGCAGCCCTTTCTCCCTCACTGGACGCAGGAATCGCTTTTTTCAATGTGAACCGGCCGGACATGGGAGACGGGGAGGAGAAAGCTCCCCTGACCTCCTTTATCGGCGCGTCCTACAGACCGGCTGAGGACATCGTACTGAGCGCTGCTGCAGAAAAGCAGGAAAACAGGTCTTTCAGACTCCGCTCGGGCGGTGAAGTACGCGTTGCTTCTTTTCTCTTCCTGAGAGCGGGATTTACAACAGATCCTTCAACGTTTTCAGGGGGTGCCGGGTTCAGATACAATGCCTTTCAAGGCGACATCAGCCTGAAGAGGCACCCTGAACTGGGAACCGGCACATGGTATACCATGAAGGCGTTCTTCTGAAAAAAATAAAAGGGCTTCGTTCAGCTTCCGAGACGCTCGACGGAAAAAACCCCCTGCACTTTCTTGATTTTATCCATAAGCGCCTTGAGACGGGATATATTTCGAACGTAGATCATCACTGTCCCGATGAACATGCCGTCTCTGGCATGGAGAGAGATACTGCGAATATTGATGTCTGATTTTGAGAGAACAGCGGTTATATGGTTGGTAATCCCCATCCTGTCCTCCCCGATGACCTTGACTCCCGCAAGAAATTCCGTTTCAACTTTTCTGTTCCATGCGACACTGACGACGCGTTCACTTTTGAGCAGGCTCTCGTTACTGACATTCACACAGTTTTTTCTATGGATCTTCGCGACGCCCTCTCTGGTCACAAAGCCGATGATATCGTCACCGGGTACAGGTTTGCAGCATTTGGCATAGGAGTACGCGATATTGGGCAATCCCTCGATAATGACCTCATCTTTCCCGAAAAGCTCACCCTCTCTTCCCTTTCGAGCCTCTTCAGCGAACGTATCGAAACCCAATCCGTCATCTTCATTTTTTTCAGCCGTGAACGGCGGATGTTCCAGTTCCGCGAGGCTCTGGATCACTTTTTCACCGTCGATCTGCTGATTTGCCAACGCGCTGAAAAAATCAGCAGGAGTCTTGATACCGTATTTTCTGACCTGCTTGATAATATCGTTTTCCGTCAGCAGCTTTTTTGTACTGGAGAGCATCTTGTCCCACATGTTGCGCCCTTTTTCAATCTGAATACGGCGCTCCTCGTTTATGGCAGAGCGTATCTTGATGCGCGCGCGATGGGTCTTGACCGTCTTCAGCCAGTCAACTTTCGGTTTCTGGTTTTTCGAGATGATGATCTCGACCCGATCGCCGGATTTCAGCTCAGAGTTCAGACGGACGATCTTTCCGTTCACTTTGGCGCCGATACACCCGTTACCGATCTCCGTATGAATAGCGTATGCAAAATCAATCGGCGTTGATCCCGCGGGAAGCGTTTTCATATCACCTTTCGGTGTAAAAATATAGATCTCTTCATGATAAAGGTTCAGCTTGAAGCCTTCCATGAACGAAGCTGCCGAATCAGCATCATTGATAAGATCACGTGCCCACTTCAGGAAGCTGTCGATGCTTGCATCATCCCTGGAAACCTTCTCTTTATACCTCCAATGGGCAGCAACTCCGAACTCGGCAAATTCATGCATCCTTCTCGTTCTCAGCTGTACTTCGATCACCCTTCCTTTCGGTCCCAGTATCGCTGAATGAAGCGACTGATAGCCGTTATGTTTCGGTATGGAAATATAGTCCTTGAAGTGCTGCGGAAGCGGTGGGTACTTCTGGGTAATATAGCCGTAAGCCGCGAAACAGTCCGAGATCCGCTCGGTATCGATAATTATCCTGATACCGTACAGATCATGTATATCTTCGAACTTCTTGTTTTTGTTGCGCATCTTGTTGTAGATGGAAAACAGGTGTTTGGCCCGGCCCTGTGCTTCTATCCTGAACCCCTGCTTTTCAAGGTCCTGCTTGATCGGCACAATCATCTTGTCCAGATAGGCTATGCGCTCCCCCCTGCTGAGACGCACTTTCTTCTGTATCTTCTCGAACATATCCGGATCGATGTATTTGAATGCGAGATTCTCAAGCTCGACCTTCATCTTTCCAAGACCGAAACGGTGAGCCAGAGGCGCATAGATGTCTCTCGTTTCGAGCGCGATTTTCAGGCGGCGATGCTCGGGAAGCGCGTCGAGGGTTCTCATATTGTGCAGACGGTCACAGAATTTTATCAGAATAACCCGCACATCTTTCACCACGGAGAGCAGCATCTTGCGAAAACCTTCAGCCTGGGTGATCTCCCGGTTGATCATGATCCCGGATATCTTGGTCAGACCTTCCACGATATCAGATACTTCACTTCCCAGCTCGGCAGTAAGATCCTCATAGGTATACTCGCTGTCTTCAATAACATCATGCAACAGAGCGGCAGCAACCGAGACTCCGTCAAGAGGAAGTTCGGTCAGCATGATCTTGGCAACTTCAACGGGATGATAGAAAAACGGCTCCCCGGAAGCGCGTTTTTCACCTTCGTGCGCCCGATAACACAGAAAAAATGCCCTCTGGATCAGAGATTCGTCGAAATCCCTGAGATTCTGGCGGGCAAGCCGCAGAATCTCATGCATTTTCTCATACTGCTCTTTTTCTATCTGGGCTAACATATATAGATAGCTACGTTATTCAATTATACACTTACCGGCGCGCCTGTTGACACGCTTGATAATCTTGTTATGATACTCTTATACAGTATAGTAACGAGTGACGAGAAAAAAAATCAAACTGGCTGGATGGCGAGATAGCTGGTTGACTGGATAGCTTAATAGCTAAATGACCACTCAGCCCCCTAACACATAGCACCTAACACATCCCACTCCCCACTCTACCCGTCTTCCATTATTCAATATTCAATAGTAAATAGTCATTAGACATTCCCCGCTCGTCTCTTGTCTCTCGATTCCGGCTTCTGGCTTTTTCCAGCCTATCCCTCATTATTCACTAGTCAATCGACAATAGTCATTCCACTATCCATTATCCACTATCCACTATCCATTCTCCCCCTCGCCCCCTCGTTTCCCCTCCGCGGCATCCTCCAGTTTTGTGACTTCGTCCCGAAGATATGCCGCTTTTTCAAATTCCATGCTTTCCGCCGCCTCCTGCATTTCCAGTCTCAGTTCTTCAGCCATCGCATAAAGATCCTCGCGTCTCAAAGAGCCGATAAGATCCTCGATACCTCTCCGGGAGCGCTGCTCCAGCCCGAAGCGCCTTCTTCTGAACCGGTCCTCCGCATCAGCGACACCGGTTGTATCGAGCACCTGATCGACCGATTTAACGATAGAAGCCGGGATAACCCCGTGGTCTTCATTGAATTTCCTCTGTACACTCCTTCTCCGTTCTGTCTCATCGATAACATACCGCATGGATGCGGTTATCCGATCGGCGTAAAACACAACCATCCCTTCAACATTCCTGGCGGCGCGGCCCGCGATCTGCATCAGGGATTTACTGTCGCGGAGAAAACCCTCCTTGTCAGCGTCAAGAATGGCTACGAGCGATACCTCGGGGAGATCAAGGCCTTCACGCAAAAGATTGACTCCGACGAGTATATCTATCTCCCCGGTTCGCAACTCCCTGAGGATCTGCATCCTTTCAAGACTCTTTATCTCAGAGTGGAGATAGCGGGTTCTCAATCCGGCTTTTCTGAGATAATCATGAAGATCTTCGCTCATACGCTTGGTCAGCGTCATAACCAGGCTCTTGAAGCCTTTTCCGGTATGCTTCCTGATCTCTTCGAGAAGATCGTCAATCTGCCCGTTGACCGGGCGAACAACGATCTCTGGATCAAGCAGACCTGTCGGCCTCACAAGCTGCTCGACCACCGATCCTCCCGCCCGTCTGAGTTCATAGTCCCCCGGTGTAGCGCTGACACTTATCAGCTGCGGCACCATGGCTTCAAATTCTTCAAACCGCAGCGGACGGTTATCGAGGGCGGAAGGAAGCCTGAAACCGAACTCCACAAGGATGGTTTTCCTTGAACGGTCCCCGGCATACATACCGCGAATCTGGGGAAAGGTCACATGCGACTCGTCAACGATCACCAGATAATCATCAGGAAAATAATCCAGCAGACAGTACGGGCGTTCCCCCGACTTTCTCCCTGAAAGATGACGGGAGTAGTTTTCTATTCCTGAACAGTATCCAAGCTCTTTGATCATCTCGAGATCATAGCGGGTTCTCTCCTCGATCCTCCGGGCCTCAACAAACTTTTCTTCTGCGCGAAACACGTTCAGGCGATGAGCAAGCTCGTCTTCTATAGCCAGCATGGCCTGCTGCAGTTTCTCCTTTCCTGCAACGAACTGGCGCGCGGGATAGATAAAAGCATACTGCTCGTCTTCAAATATCTCACCGGTCGTATGATCGAAAAGCTGCAGACGTTCTATCTCGTCGCCAAAAAACTCCACCCGTAACGCGCTCTCTTCATGCATGGTATCAAGATCGATGACATCACCGCGTACCCT
>JAPHUN010000191.1 GCA_026193435.1 Chlorobium sp. | reverse complement strand
TCCATTTTAGCCAGCATTTTTCGCATAGATTCTCCCTTCAAAGGAAGTTGATACGCGTTATGGATCAGACGGTCACAAATTGCATCTGCCAAGGTTGGGTCATTGATGAGTTGATGCCATTGCGAGACCGGGTATTGTGTACTGATCAGGGTTGATTGCACATTGTGCCGGTCTTCCATGATTTCAAGAATATCGCGCTTGCCGGCATCATTCAGAGGGCTCATACCCCAGTCGTCGATGATCAGTAACTGTATCCTTGCAAGCCGTTCCAGCAGTTTGCGATAGGAGCCGTCGGCCCTCCCGATATTGAGATCATTCAAAAGCCTGGAGAGACGGACATAGGCGGTGCTGATTCCGGCCCGGCAGGCGGCGACGCCAAAGGCGCATGCCAGCCAGGTCTTTCCTGCACCTGTCGGGCCGGTGATGATCAGGTTTCTGTGGTTTTTGATCCACTCGTTGCGGGCCAGGTCCATGACCGTTGCTTTACAGATGCCCCGTTTGGGACTGACATGCAGCTCCTCAAGGCAGGCATCAGGGTAGCGCAGCCGTGCCTTGCGCAAAAGGAGGGTAAGCTTCCGGCTTTCCCGAAAGCTCTTTTCCTGTTCGACCAGCAGTTGAAGCCGCTCGGAGAAGTCCATATCGGCCGCCAGAGGTGTTCTGATCTGGGTATCGAGAGCTTCTGCCATGCCATGGAGTTTCATGACAACCAGCTGTTCTTTGACCTGTTCAAGCATAGTATCCACCTCCCCTGATGTTCTGATGGGAGATGGTCGGTGAAGGCTCCTGCTCCTCGAACAGGGTCACGGCATCCAGGCCGTTGTCGAGCATCGACTTGATGCTCTTGTAGGTTGTCATGTTCTGTTCGAGTGCTTTGCGCGATGCTCGCTCAAGCCGTTCAGGGGTGAACATCCTCGCCAGCCTGAGGATACCGAGACAGCTCCTGAAGCCATGCTCCGGGGTGCGGCGTTGCTGCATGATCCGCTCAAGCAGACGTGCCGTGTTCGGGCCTATTTTGGCCCCCCACGAGCGTATGCGCTCCGGGCTCCATTCCTTGTAAAACCGGTGTTCATACGGCATATGGTGTGGATCGGTGATATACTGGCCCCGTTTGAGTGTCCGGATATGGCGGGCAACAACTTCACCATCATGATAGACGGTTACCTGATGGGCGGTGCGCTTGATATCGACCGGCTTGCCGATCAGGGTATAGGGCACGCTATAGAAGCTTTTATCGACACTGACATGGTAGTCGATATGCACCTTTGCCTTGCTCCAGTAGCCGATGCTGAAGCGTGTCTGCGGCAGTGAGGCAAGCCGGTGTTTCTCGAGTTCCATGAACAGCTCCCGGCGGCTCTTGCCGTACTGGCGCATCGGACGGTTATTGAGCTTTTCAAGCTCGTCAGCTATAGCCCCGTTGAGTTCCTCGAGACTAAAGAACTGGCGGTTCCTGAGCGGTGCCAGGATACGGCGCTGTACCTGCAGCACGCCACTCTCGACCTTACCTTTATCTTTGGGTTTGCGCACCCGGGCAGGCAGCACCGCTACCGAGTAGTGGCGGGCAAGGTCGGCAAACGTGGGGTTGATGTCCGGATCGTAATAGCAAGCATGGGTCACACCACTTTTGAGATTATCGATGACCAGTATCTGAGGACATCCGCCAAAGAATTCGAGTGCCTTGACGGTTGCCATGGCAAAGTCCTCAGCCTTCTGGCTCGGGACTGCGCAGGCGAAGGTATAGGAACTGCCGCCAAGGACCGCCACATACAGTTCGGGTTGGAACACCTCGCCGGTTGTCGGGTCGATCCAGCTTGGCTTGTCACCGGAGAAGTCGATGAACATCTTCTCTCCCGGGGTATGCGTCATGCGCATAGTGGCCTTGTCCTGCGCCTCCCACTCTCGGAGCAGTTCGTAAAAGCGAGTCTTTTTGTAACCGTCAGGGTATTGGGCAAGGTACTCTTCATGCAGGAGCTGACGGGTCACCTTCCCTTTGGATTTCTTGATCTCGGCGATGAGCCGGGCGATGTCCGGCTCGGGACGGGAAGCCTTGCAGGTTTTTCCTGCAGGCCGTAGCCGTTCCTGCAGTTCCGAGTCTGACAACGAGGCAAGCGAGCTGTAGTCAAGGCCTACGGCCTCGATTTTCTTTACATAGCCCTGCACTGTCGAGACCGACTGTTTGCAGGAAGCTGCGATGGCTCGCATGCTGAGCTCCTTGTCAAGATGGAGCCGGGCGATTTCTCTGATGGTTTTCATGGTTTTTCTTCTGCCTTGTTGGTGTTGCATAGCCTTCCGTTAGGGTGTTGTAAAAACGAGAAGACTACAGGATACGTCAACTTGCAGAAGAATGACGGGCGGTTTTCCGCGTCACTTCGAACGCTGTTTCCGCGACCTCGAACACCTTTTCCGCTCAAGGGGCTAAAAGTGTTCGAGGTTCAGCGGAAAGTCTGTTCGAGCTTTTCCGGAATTACTGTTCGAAGTTGTGCGGAATTTGTGTTCGAGGTTTGGCGGAACCTACAGATGAGTTCGATGCACTTGACTTGCCTTCGAGTTCGGCACTGAGAGCCTCATTCTCGCCAGAAGAGATAGGCTCGAAAGGTCCTGATTATTTCCGCTCATACGACAGGAATTCGGATCACTCTCAGGTGCATTACGACAAGGATGCCTATACACGTTCCCACAGCCGGGGCAATGGCTATATGAAAGCCCACAGCAGGGAAGGCAGTTATACGAAGGTCTATGGGAAAAGCATCTGACGCCATACCATTTCCTGATCGCAGGAAAAGCTTCATTGCTGTGCTCACT
>JAPHUN010000012.1 GCA_026193435.1 Chlorobium sp. | reverse complement strand
TCGCGTTCTGCGACATCAAAATACAGTGGCTCCCGTATTAAATTCTGAATCTGCGACGAAACAATTTGCGTAAACATCACTACCTCCTTCAAGATTTATTGAAACTTACAACAAACTGCTGACACTCCAGCTATTAACAATTGTTAATATACACCATAAATAACGTTACCACACAATAAAAATCTGTGTAAGTTAATGCTATTCCCTTATTAATTAGAATCATACGATACTGTGCAGGCACAGTTGTCCCTTTAGCTGATTCAGAGTCGTGAAAATCAGCGTGCCATCCTTCCCTCGACGTATTCTCAAAAACTATGACGTAATAACTATCATCGATACATGAAGATTTCCATCGCCATTACGACCACATCAGGAAAATTCATGCATTCAGGAAAAAATGAGCCAAGAGGAACTGCAATAGCCGAAAATCGTCAAGAAACCGCCGCGAAACGAGCACAAACAACGGAGGGCATGGAACATCGCTGTCCCGAAAGTATTGGGGAGCACATCTCCCGCTCTCAACCGGTCAGCATATACCCCATTTCTTTATTTTACTTATCAAAACAGCACTGTCAACAGGCTTGAGCATATAGTCATCCATGCCTGCTTCAAGAGCATTCCTGATATCCTCCTCGTCAGACTCACCGCTGAGACCGATAATAGGGACATTGCTATTGCATCCGAAATCACTGCCGCGAATATAGCGCGTTGTTTCGATACCATCAAGTTCCGGCATCTGAATATCCATCAATATCAAACTGCAATCGTCCTGCATCAGCTTTTCTATCGCGCTTTTTCCGCTTACAGCTTCAACAATACCGATGTTATGTTTTTCAAGAATGCTTCTCAGCACAAGCCTGTTAAATGAAGAATCATCAACAAGCAAAACATTGACACCGGAGTAATCACTCTGCGATATACAACTCTCACCATTCAGCGCTGAAGCAAGAAGAGTGATCAATTCAGATTCAACAATAGGCTTGGAAACAAATCCCTGCATTCCTACTTTTTCCGTTTTGCCGCGGGCAATATAATCCGGAACCGCGGTATGCCCGATCATAGGAAGGTTTTTGGCATAAGAACCCGCTTTCCCGCTCCTGATTGCTTCCGCAGCTTCGTAACCATTCATCACCGGCATGTTCAGATTCATCAGTATTGCATCATACCGCTTTTTCAGCAGCATATCGATCGCATCTTTTCCATTATCAGCTTCTTCAATACTCACATTGTAAGGAGAAAGGTACGCTTTAACCGGCTCCCTGTCATCGACTTCATCATCTACCAGCAAAAGACGCTTGCCGGAGAATACATCACTATATTTTGTAACCATTGATTGCCTGAACTCAAGAATCTCCGGCTGACTGACAACAGGGAAATCCAGACAAAACTCCGTATACTCACCCTCTACCGAATCACAGCTGATATCGCCTCCAAAAGCCTTCATCACCCGTTTGCAATAGGCAAGACCAAGACCTGTCCCTCCCTTTTTTCCGGAAGTAAAATATGCTTCAAACAGTTTGCCGATATTCTCAGACGGAATGCCCGGCCCTGTATCCCTCACATACACCCGATTGAAAGAGTCCCCTTTTTCAATCCTGACGGAAATTCCGGCCTCCGGATAGTTTTTGATAAAATAATATGCGTTCATAATGAGGTTGAACAGCACAAAAACATACATGGTTTCATCTGCCTTGATGAGAAAATCCCCCTTGCATTCCAAAGAGAGTTTTTGACGATCATGATCGTCCTCGTAACCATATTCATCAAGAGCCTTACGCGTAATCACCTCAACAGAGAGAAAAGAAAACCCGCTTTTATCTATAGGCTTGTCTTTAACTTCGTCCAGAATCATATTGATAACCTGAACTCCTCTGTTCACCGCTATCTGTCCCTGGGCGACTCTCAAATAGATAGTATCGAGCGCCTGGGCAGTCAGTATTTCATAAACCTTGTCGGCATGATGTATCGGCAGTTCTTCCAGGATACTCTGGAAACTGAATTTCACCTGACCAAGGGGATTGCGCATTTCATGCGCTATACTTCCTGCAAGGGCCTGAAGCGCTGAATTTTTTTCCTGCGCGACAATACCTTTCCGGTTACTGTAACTGAACACATACCCGGCAACTATTGAAAAGACGACAAGAAGCACGTACGGAGGAATATCAAACTGAGGATTGAGTACTATTGACGGAGGTGTCAGCAGAGAAAAAATAACAGCAGCAACCACGCCGACACATAAATCAAAAAGAAACATCAGCAAGTTCGGTACAAAGGAGATCAGCACAAAAATCATAAAAATTTCCCAGTATAGCCATGCCTCATGAAAATTGTTCTTGAGCACCATTACCGTAAGAATAAATGGCAGAACGAAAATGAGCAGGGTATGCCAGTAGACAGGGAAAAACCGGCCGAGAAAATCAGGATTCTTCAGTTTGAATAAAACGCCGAGACACAAGGCTACCGCAATTAAACGAAGAATGATACTGTCATACTCAAGCTGGAAAATATACTTGTAAGCTATATAAAATGAAAGGTGTGCCGGTGCGCCAAGTGCCGCGGCTGCCATCACATTGAATCGAGAAACCTGAGTTCCACGACTGAATGACGTTTTTATGAAGCTTACCATACTCATACGCACCCTCCCTGCAGCGATCTTTCAGCTACAGGTTTGATTCCTTCGCTTACCGATCGAGTCATGTTGACGGGACAAAAAAAAGAAAAACAGTGCGAGTGAGCATAAAAATGCAAATAACACTGACAAAGGGCAGAGTTTGTATCCATGCAGATTACACGATTTTCTAATGGGGGAAACGTGTAGCTTTATAGTATGCAAAATACTAAATCTGCACTATTTAAGCACATCAAGAAGACATAAAAATAAAAATAATCAAAAAAAATCCGCCGACAGCATCCCCTCGACACCGCATCATACGCTCTGAATCTCCACAAATATGGTTGTCGATAATTCTTCTGCAAGCGCAACTTTGTCATTGACGTCAGTTTTTGCTCGCAAAGCTTCATGATGTTTCGAGTTTTTCGTATTTTTGGCTTTTCCACAAATCAAATCATCCAGAAACATGAGTCAGACAGATCTACTGAATATTGTACACCGTCCAAGAAGACTTCGCAGAACACCTGCCATAAGAAATCTTGTTCAGGAACATACACTTACAAAAAATGACCTTGTTTTTCCTCTCTTTGTCTGCCCCGGTACCAACGTGGTGGAAGAGGTCTCCTCAATGCCAAACAGTTTCCGCTATTCTATAGATAATGCGGTCAAGGAGTGCAAAGAGCTCCGGGATCTGGGCATCCAGGCTATCGATCTGTTTGGTATCCCTGAAGAAAAAACTGAAGACGGGCGTGAAGCCTATAACGACGACGGCATCATCCAGCGGGCTATCAAGGCGATAAAAGATG
>JAPHUN010000314.1 GCA_026193435.1 Chlorobium sp. | reverse complement strand
ATGGAACAGGATGACTTCACGGTTAAAAAGCTGGGAACTGAAACGCTTCACGGATACAAATGTTCACATGTCCTGATTACCGACGGTCAGGGGGAAACAGAAATGTGGCTGACAAAAGACCTTCTCAGCGCGGCAGATTTTGCCAGGCTCCAGACAGGAAAGAACAAGTCGGCTGCAGCATTTGACCGTCGCCTTAAAAAAGCCGGGCTCGACGGCTTTCCCCTGAAGACACTGGACAGGAAATCAAACACGAGCATGGAGTTTGTGAAGATCGAACGCAAGTCTCTTGACAAATCACTCTTTGAGGTTCCTGCGGGATATACAAAAAAGGAGTCGGCCCTGCAGATGATGGTTCCGGAAATGTCTGATAAGGAGATGCAACAGCTTGAAAACATGCAGGAAATGCTGAAAGACGAGAAGAGTGTAAAGGAGATGGAAGAGATGATGAAAAACATGCAGAAAAAATTTGAAGGGATGCAGATGCCCGGACAATAGCATACGGGTTGAAAAGCCGCATACAAGCCGTCTGTCCCTTGACAGACGGCTTCTACATAGTATCCGGCAGAAAAGAAATCAGCCCGTCTCTTCAGAGCACCGTTACGTTGTCAACTCTCCCGCCTCATGCAATCCGACGATATCCCGATAGGCGCAGCAGACCGCACAAGCACTCAAAGGCCCGGTCACCAGCATTCCGATACCCAGCGCCAGCACGCCAAGCAGATTGATTACCACAAGCACCAGAAAAAACACAAAAAGTGGAAACCAGTTTTTCGTCACGATCTGCCGGCTTGTCTCCATGGCCTGCCAGAACTCCATACGATAGTCCACGATCAGCATGGAAACGAACATATAACTGACCATCAGGTAGATTCCCGGCAGAACGAGAAGCACCATCCCTATGGCGACAAGAATACTTGTAACAAAACTTGCCAGCACAAGAGGCAGAAAAAAGTGAAACCCCTTGAAAAAATCACCGAACTGTACGGTCTCTCCCTTGAAAAGCATAAAAACAACAATAATGAATCCGGCATAGAGCGGAGAGGAAACAACGCTCACCGCAAGAGATCCGAACATAGCCAGCCGTGACAACCCTGCCACCGCCACAAAAAAAATCAGGGCAAAAACGATAAATTCACCAGCACGGGATTTGAATAGTTCCCAGCCATCTTTAAGATATTTTGACGGATCGACCTCATAGCCTTCTTCAATCAGTTTTTCGAACGTTTTCGGATCTACTTTTCGCCCGAAATCAAACGGTTGCGCTCCCGGTTCCATAGAGACCTCCTGATAGTGTTTTTTTCGTTATTCAAAAATATGGTGAACTCATGTAGCAAGATACGCGTGATTTATCATATGCCGTATGACAAGTCTGAAAAACCGCAGGCACTTTCCCGCTTCAGATAGTGTTCTTTCTTATTGATCCTAAGTTGATATAAGAGGATCAGAACAACAAAAACGGTACTCCACATGTTTATGCTCGGCAATTTACTCAGCCCTTCAGGCGCGCTCGGGGCAACTGAAAACATGATTGAGAAAAAAATTCCGGTCCCCGTGATTTCCGCAAGAGAGCTTGTTGTCATGCTTGACGCAAAAGAGAGCGTCATACTCTTTGACACGCGCACAGGAGAGGAGTATGAAAAAAGTCATATCGAGGGGGCGGTGCATGTTGAACCGAATACCCCGACTAAAGCGTTTATCGAGCGCTATGCGGATACCATCCGGAACAAAAAGCTCGTTTTCTACTGTTCAGTCGGACAGAGAAGTTCTGAATTTCTGAACAGAGTGCAGCAGGAGTGTCTTGACGCAGGAGCGATTGCCTGCTATAACCTGCGCGGCGGCATATTCCGCTGGTACAACGAAGGACATCCGGTTGTCGACTCCAGAGGCGCAACAGACAACATACACGGCTATAACCCGCTCTGGGGCATGATGGTTGAGAAAAGGAGAAAATGACAATTGTCAAATGAATAATGACTGCTGACTATTGACTGCTGACTGTTGACTGCTGACTGATTACAGTGTTAGGAGTCAGGTGCTACGTGTTAGGATGAAGGGAAGGCTATTTAGCCATTTAGCTGTTTAGCCACTGAGCCATTTGGCCATTAAGCTATCCAGCCATTTTGACTTGTACTTGGTGACTGCCGATTGGTGCCAACACATTTCAATAGACAATAGCCATTACTCAATAGTCATTATTCATTTGTCATTATTTTTCAGCGGTTTCCCCCTCTCGTCTGTTTGTGTCGCCTGCGTTTTGAACCTGTTGAGAAACATGTTCACCGTACCGTCCTCTCTGATGCCCGCAACCGCGCCGTCCTGCCATATGCCGTTTTCTCTCGACCAGCGGCTGTCAGATGGATCTCCCTGATTCTGATGGATATTATGCACACCCTTACCTACCCGAAACGGCTCACCGAATACCAACAGCCTCTTCGCTCCGTCAAGTACGCTCGAAAGATCGGCGAAGGCATCGCGGCTTGTCCCGTATTTCCAGGATAAACAGGCCTTATCACCTTTTTCATGAGTCCCGGACCCGGCTCTGAAACACTTCCCGGTCGGCTGCAGTTCCGGGCTGCGCAGATAATCAAGAGCCCCGGATCCAGGCTCCGATTCGAGAAAGTGCCATCCGCTTTCAAGTCCGGAGAGGCCGCGCATATCGCTCTTCCCAAGATCAACAACCCTCCAGTGAAGACCATCATGCTCTTTTTTACTGTCAAGGTCGACAGCGCAGCGATAGAGACCGTCCCGGGTTTTCACCCGAATAGTGCAGTGATAATATTCCTTGTCGTTATGGCCGTTATCACATGCATAACGGTCAATCTTCCCGACAAGAACACCGTAACCATCAATAAGTGACATAAGCGTTTCGTTTTTTTCAATGTACCGCAATACGCAATGCGGCGCAACTGATCGCGCGCCCCCGCGAAAACAACCCTGAATGAAACTGCGTATTTTTTTCCTCAGCAGATAACTATATTTCTTTTTCCGGAAAATCTCGAAAACATCACGCTGATGCCGCCAATCAACGAGCAGATCACCCGCGTCTGGAACATCCTGTCGACGCCCCTTGTTTCAATAGGACAATCTGAACTGTCGTTCTGGAAAATTCTCGCCATCATCATCACGCTTGCCGTAATTGTCGGCGGAGCGAAGTTCCTCAAAAGGCTTGTCACAGGAAAACTGCTTGAGCAAACCGTCCATGACGAAGGGACACGAGTCGCTCTGGGAACAATACTGCAGTACCTGCTGGTGTTTTTCGGATTTCTTATCGTTCTGCAGTCCGCGGGCATCGATCTGAGCACGTTGACCGTGCTGTCCGGTACGATAGGCCTTGGTATCGGCTTCGGGTTGCAAAACATCGTCGACAATTTTTTCAGCGGCCTCATCATTCTGCTTGAACGGCCTGTCAAGGTTGGAGACCGTATCGAGATCGGTACTATCAACGGTGATGTCATAAGAATCGCCATCCGCT
>JAPHUN010000046.1 GCA_026193435.1 Chlorobium sp. | reverse complement strand
TGTCTTTCTGCTCGGTTTGCCACCGGATTCTCTGGAGGCATACATGGTCATGGCTGAGGCGAATCGTCTTTCGAAAGAGCTTTGTGGAGGGAAGGCGGAAGTTCATGCACAGTTCGCGCTCAACCTTGCGCCCTGTTCCTGCGACTGTCTTTTCTGCTCATTTGCCAGGGTTAACGATGTCTTTCACGAAGCGACAGAGCTGTCTGCCGAACAGGCCGTTGCCTATGCACGTCAGTTTGAGACGGATGGTGCGAATGCCATTTTCATAATGTCGACCGCCGGTTATCCGTTTGAGCGGTTCATAGAGGTATCCGAAGAAGTTCGAAGAAACCTCAATAGGGAAACGACCCTTGTCGCCAATGTCGGCGACCAGACGCTGACGCATGCCAAGAGGCTCAAGGATGCAGGTTTTGCGGGTGTGTATCATGCCTTAAGGCTCCGGGAGGGAACGGACAGCACGCTTTCGGTGGAGAAAAGGAAACAGAGTATCCGCAACTTTCTGGAGGCCGGTCTCGAGGTCGGGACGTGCGTCGAACCAGTCGGGCCGGAGCACACCAACGAGGAACTGGCCGAGATGATTGCGTTTACGGCTTCCTTCAATCCAGCGTTCAGCGGTGCGGCAAGGCGCATACCAATTCCCGGAACAGAAATGGCAAAACGCGGCGTGATCAGCGAACTGCGCATGGCCCAGATCGTTGCCGTTACACGGTTGGGGATGCCTGATTCCGTCACGGGCAACTGTACGCACGAGCCCTGTGCGCTCGGGGCGATCGCCGGAGCGAATCTCTTCTGGGCGGAAGTCGGCGCCAATCCCCGGGATATCGAGGAAAAGACAGAGGAGGGGCGGGGTGAAACAGTGAACGACTGCCGGTCTATCTTTCGGGAAAGCAACTGTGATGTTCTGGACGGCCCGTCGCGCTTTTACAACAGGAAGAGATAGAGAAGCGGGGCGCTTGCATCCGGCGCAAAAAAGCATGATGCCGTGAAATTTCCTTGAACCGGGCAGATACACCATGACGGATTTCGAGCGGGTAAAGTTCTTTCCTAACCATTCAAAGGTATGCCATGACTCCAAAGGAACTGTCGAAAATGCTCGTCGAGAGTGAAGGCCTGTCGTACAGCCCGATAGCGGTCAAATTTATCCCTTCGCTCGGTGACCTGCCGGAAGGGGTGAAAAAATTCGGGGCCTCCTCAGAGCAAAATGCTCCGAAATCGTTTCTGTGCGCTATGTGGGGCGACGCTCTCAGGGGAGCGGGGCCTTTCTACACGACCAAAGACCAGCAGGTCTGTGGTGGCGGGGCCATATCGGCCGGGTTCGGAAGCCCCATGCCGCTGGAAGCCGCGGAGAAATTCATGATCGGCGACGGAAAGCTGTTCGGGAACATGGACGCTCTTCGATGCTCCCTGTCTTCGACCATGCCTTTTGAAGATGGGGAGTTCGAAGCAGAGATCGTCGGACCGCTTGCGGCCATGAACGACGATACGCTGCGACCGGACGTGGTGCTGATCGTCTGCAAGCCTTACCAGGGACAGCATATCATGAGGGCTTACGGATTCGATAGCGGTGAAGCGGTTCACGGCATCGCCGGAGGATCGACGTGCGAAATGGTTTCTAGCTACGTGGTGAAAACCGGAAAACCGACTTTCACCCTCGGTGACACCGGCGGCAACGCCGGTCTCGCTCTCGCGCCGGACGAACTGCTGCTCGCCTTTCCCTACGACAAGCTCGGTATCGCCGTCGAAAATCTCCCGCGGATTTGCCGGACATCGAGCATTCGCAAGTTCACCCTGTTTCACGAACGCTGACAGGCGGCATGACTGCGGCCATTCAGGTCGTTGTCCATTATAATGGGGCTTTTATACTCACGGATCACCGGTACCTTCTTCTGCTGTTCGTATTTGAGTGTCGAATAAATACAGTATATTTTTCTGTGAGCTTCGGGACATCTGTATGACAGATAAGAAGCACTGTCAATTGCTGTATCGATTCTCCCTTTCAAAAACAGCGAATCGGCATACACGCTTGTCACTTCAGCGGTCCCGTAACGTATCGGCAAGGAGGAGAGAATGAAAGCGAGTAAAGGTTTTGCAGACCCGAGTATTGGTAGGACGTATCGCCGTCTCCGCTATATGGTGGGTGCGGCATTGATCGGGATGCCTCTGCTTACGGCACTTTCAGGATTCGTGATGGGCCACAGACTCGAACCGTCACTGAGCGACTACTATTTCCTTGTCAAGGATGGCGGCGTGCCGCGGACGCTTTTCCTGATTTTTTTAGCCTTTCTTGGCGGGGTGCTGTACTCGTATCGTGGACTGGACGACAAGGACAACCTGATCCATAACGTCGCGGGGATCTTCGCCTTCGGCGTCGCATTGTTTCCCATGCCCTGTATACTCGCCGATCACCCCGACTGCGTGCCCGGAATTCTTCCTGCCCTGCATCTCCCTGCGGCCGGGCTTCTCTATCTCTCCGCTATCGCTTCGGTCTGGTACGGCGGCGGGCCTGAACTCAGGAAGGCCTTTGACCGCCTTT
>JAPHUN010000038.1 GCA_026193435.1 Chlorobium sp. | reverse complement strand
TTATCAACAGGCCGGTTCTTGCGACGGTACTATCGATATTTTTCGTGCTTCTCGGTCTGGTCGGCATTACGCAGCTTCCCTTGACGCAGTTCCCTGATATTGCCCCTCCCAGCGTGAGGGTAACGGCGGTTTATCCGGGGGCAAATGCTGAAACTATTGCCCGTTCTGTCGCCCCTTCGCTTGAGGAAGCGATCAACGGTGTCGATAATATGACCTACATGACATCGACTTCGAGCAATGACGGTTCATTGGCGATTACGGTGTTTTTCAAGCTCGGTACCGATCCTGATCAGGCGGCGGTCAATGTGCAGAACAGAGTCGCGACGGCCACCAGCCAACTGCCTGAAGAGGTGACGAAAATCGGAGTGACGACCGCAAAGACGCAGAACAGCATGATCATGGTCATCACGCTTTTCAGTGATGATCCCGATACCTACGATGCGACCTTCCTGCAGAACTATGCGAAAATCAATCTGATCCCGGATATCCAGCGTGTAAACGGGGTCGGACAGACTACTGTTTTCGGGTCCAGGGACTACTCCATGCGCATCTGGCTCAAGCCTGACCGGATGGCTGTCTATTCGGTGACTCCCCAGGAGGTGATCGCGGCTGTTCAGAGCCAGAATGTCGAAGCCGCTCCCGGAAGGTTCGGTGAGGGAAGCGGTCAAGCCCTGGAACTGACCATCCGCTACAAGGGGAAAATGAAAGACCCGGTTGAATACGGCAACATTATTCTCCGCGCCAATGCTGACGGTTCGCTCTTGCGGCTCAAAGATGTCGCGAGAATAGAGCTTGGTTCATACAGCTATGCCGTAAACGCTGAAGCAAATGGAAAAGAGTCGGTAACCATGGCGATCTACCAGTCAGCCGGTTCTAACTCCAATGATATTCAGGTCGCTTTGCTTGATGTGCTCGACAAGGCTTCGGACTCTTTTCCGGAAGGTGTTGCGTATCTGGTTCCCTACAGTACCAAGAGGTCGCTTGACGAATCTATCGAACAGGTCATTCATACCCTGCTCGAGGCATTCGCGCTGGTTTTTCTTGTCGTGTTCATTTTTCTGCAGGATTTCCGTTCCACACTTATTCCCGCAATTGCGGTGCCGGTGGCGATTATCGGGACATTCTTCTTCATGACCCTGTTCGGATTTTCCATCAACCTGCTGACGCTGTTCGCTCTCGTGCTGGCGATCGGAATCGTGGTCGATGACGCCATCGTTATCGTCGAGGCTGTTCATGCGAGAATGGAGCAGGGCGGGATTCCTGCAAAGACCGCCACGCATCAGGTTATGAGTGAGATAACCGGGGTTATTATCTCCATCACGCTTGTCATGGTGTCAGTGTTCCTGCCGGTAGGTTTTCTCGAAGGTTCTACCGGTGTGTTCTACAGGCAGTTTGCTTTTACTCTCGCTATAGCGATTCTGATATCGGCGGTAAACGCGCTGACGCTCAGTCCGGCATTGTGCGCGTTGTTTCTTGAAAAAGGTCATAGTGGGGAAGAGGAGGGGGATTCAGGCCGGTTGCATCGCTTTAAAGTGCGCTTTTTCGGCGGTTTCAATACCGGTTTTACCGTGTTGACAGAGCGCTATATCGGTACTCTGAACGTTCTGATCCGCCGGAAATGGCTGAGCCTTGCCGGACTTGCGGCGGTTTCCGGACTTGTTTTCTGGCTGGCTTCTGTCGCTCCGTCGGGTTTTATCCCCGACGAAGATAACGGCTTTTTTATTCTCAACGCTACACTTCCCGCGGGAGCATCGCTCGACCGGACAATGCAGGCCCTCGACAAGGTCGAGGCGATACTGGCAGAAGAGGAGAGTGTGGAAACATCGATTTCCGTTTCGGGTATAGATCTTATAGCGGGGGCCAGCGCATCACCCTCTGCCGGTGTGGTTTTCGTCGCGCTGAAAGATCCTGAAGACCGGGGCAGGGTGAAAAATATTCAGGTCATCATGGGAGGCGTGATGCAAAAAATTTCATCGATAGGTGAAGGCTCTTTTTTTCCGATTCAGCCTCCTACTGTTCCGGGTTTTGGTAATGTCGGGGGGCTTGAGATTGTTTTGCAGGACAGGACATCAGGCAGCTTCGAGGAGTTCGGTTCGGTGGCAAACGGCTATATCGGCGGCCTGATGTCCAGACCGGAAATAGCCTTTGCGTTTACGACATTCAATGCAGGATATCCGCAGTATGAACTTCAGGTGGACGAGGTAAAGGCAAGCCAGCTCGGAGTCCGGGTTAGTGACCTGCTTATGGTGATGCAGGCATACTATGGAAGTATTCAGGCGTCTGATTTCAACAGGTTCGGTAAATACTATCGCGTGGTTGTCCAGGCGGAAGCAGAAAGCAGGACCGATCCCTCTTCGCTCGATGGAGTGTTCGTGAAAAATGCTTCCGGAGAGATGGTGCCCATGAACTCGCTGGTGCGCCTGAAAAAAGTCTACGGCCCGTCGACCGTGGATCATTTCAATCTTTTCAACGCATTGTCCGTCAATGCCGTCGTTGCTCCGGGATATACCACCGGCCAGGCAATAGGGGCCGCTGAAGAGGTTGCCGCCGCGGCTCTTCCTGCCGGTTTTTCCTATGACTGGAAAGGGGTCAGCCGTGAAGAGATCGAGTCAGGCAGCCAGGCGGTTTACATCTTCCTGCTTTCTCTGGTTTTTGTCTATCTGCTGCTTGCTGCGCAATATGAAAGCTATATACTTCCTCTGGCGGTTGTTTTTTCCATCCCGACCGGTATTCTGGGTGTGTTTCTGGGTATACAGCTCTTCGGCGTTGAAAACAATATCTATGTGCAGGTGGCGATGATCATGCTGATCGGGCTCCTTGCGAAAAACGCCATTTTGATTGTGGAATTCGCCATTCAGCGAAGAAGAGCCGGTCTTTCACTTCTTGATTCGGCGCTTGAAGGTGCGAAGGCCAGGCTCAGGCCGATTCTCATGACTTCGCTTACCTTTGCTATCGGACTTATGCCGCTGCTCTGGGTGTCAGGGCCTTCAGCACTCGGCAACCATTCCATCGGCGCGGCTGCGGTCAGCGGGATGCTCAGTGGTGCATTTCTCGGTGTCCTCATTATTCCGGTGCTCTATATGGTGTTCCAGTCGCTTCAGGAGAAGATAAGCGGACCTCCGCAGGAGCCCGAGAGTGATGGTGCAGTCTAATAACAAAGAAAGAACCCTTGAAATGAAAAACAGAACGAGAGTAACGGGGGTTGTCCTGATTCCCATGTTTTTTCTGATGCTCTCTGCGTGCAGTACGGTCGGAAAATATACACAGCCTGAAACGGGGTTGCCCGGAACATACAGAGGAAGCGTTGCGGCTGATTCAGGAGCGGCAGCAGTGCCCTTTGCGGGAACTGTTCCCTACAGGACTTTTTTTGCTGACAAATCGCTTCTCGGGTTGATTGATGCCGCTCTTGAAAACAATCACGATCTGCAGGTCGCCATCAAGAATATCGAATATGCATCACTCGGCCTGAAGCAGGCAAAACTGGGCAATCTTCCCGGACTGAACCTGCAGGGTAGCGTCAGCAGGGCGACTACCTCCGATTTCGGATCGACTCCACTTCCTCCCGGGAAGAAGCGTGTTGATGAGTACAGCGCAGGACTTTCACTTTCCTGGGAAGCCGATATCTGGGGCAAGATCCGCAACACCAGAAAAGCGGCGCTTGCAGAGTACCTCCGGTCAGTTGAAGCTGAAAAAGCGGTTCACACGAGGCTCGTTGCCGATGTTGCACGAGGCTATTATAACCTGTTGCAGCTTGATGCGCAGCTGGATATAACAAGACGTAATCTGGCGCTTGCCGAAACCACGTTTTCAATGATGCGGCTGCAGTACGATGCAGGTTACGTTACTTCGCTGGCGGTAGAACAGCAGGAAGCGGTTAAGCTGGGGATAGAAGCCGGTATAGCCGGAATCGAGCAGAGGATTGCCGTTCAGGAAAACGCACTGAGCGTTCTCTGCGGCAGGATGCCTGATCAGATAGTCCGCACCGCAAGACTTACCGATCTAACGATAGAGAGCCCTTTTTCAACGGGCATACCTGCGCAACTGTTGAGTAACCGTCCGGATGTCAAGTCAGCGGAGATGGCTCTCATGAAAGCTCACGCAGAGAGCGGTGTTGCAGGCTCAAGGCTCTATCCTTCGTTCACGATCAGTGCCGAAGCCGGTTCCAATGCCCTGACCTCAAGTGACTGGTTTACTTTTCCCGGTTCGTTGTTCACGTTTGTTCAGGGCGCAGTGCTTCAGCCGGTTTTTCAGCAGGGTAAGCTCAGAACCGCATACAAGCAATCCAAAGTTGTTCGGGACAGGGAGGAGATTCTTTTCAGACAGGCGGTGCTCAACGCAGTAAGGGAGGTTTCCGATGCGCTGGCGGCCATTCAGAAACTGGATATCAGGGAGAAGGCTCTTGAAAAACAGGAGCGTGTTCTCAGTCAGTCAGTTGAACACGCGAACCTTCTTTTCAACAGCGGCATGGCCGATTACCTGGAGGTGATCACAGCACAGAAAAACGCTCTCGATGCCGGGGTTTCACTTGCCGATATCCGTCGCCGGCGCCTCGTTGCCCGAACGGAACTGTACAGGGCGCTTGGAGGAGGATGGAAGTGATAAAAGGAAATTATTAAGCGGCTCTTTTCGGTTATGCTTTTTTACGGTGATCAAACAGTAGGGATCTACGATTACAAACAGGAGGCAGAAAATGGAAAACGAAAAGAAACAACTCGATCCTTTGAAAACCATTGTCGGTGTTGCAATGTTCATACCATCTATTGGCATTCCGGTGTTTTTCGCAAGCGTAGGGGTAAAGATTTTCAGCACGATTTTCAACGCTGTCGGGATGATTGTCGGCAATGTCTTCAATGCTGCAGGCGGGTCCGCATCAGGATCGACCGGAACAGGTGCGTGAGCATCTGATGAGCCGGTAGCGTCTGACAAAAATCAGCGCGTGCGTTTGGAAGGGATCACTAAGGTGCTATATTTATATTTGGTGGAGTATGTGTTTTTCATAATCTGAAACTATTCTATCATGGTTGACTCGGATCAACAGGACGCGTTGCTGAAAACTGTGGCGGGTGTGGCAGGGGGAGCACTTTTGTTTTCACCTGTAGGCATGCCTATTGTCCATGGTTTGGCAGGGCTCGCAGTGGCAAGCCTTGGAGCTATAACGGTGGGTTCTGCCATAGGGGCTGTAACCGATAATATCGGTAAGGTTTTGACTTCGAAAGAGAGGGACGTCAAGGAGTATCCTGACGTTATTGATGAAGATGAAATTTGACTTCTGCCTGCTTGTTGAGCAGAGTCAAATTGCGTTTTCTCAATGATATACGGTAAACAGATACAATGAAAGATATGATTGAAAAAGCAGTTGGGGCAGCTGGAATTGCTGGTGGCGCCGTGATGTTTTCTCCTCTCGGCATGCCTTTTTTATTTCATGGTCTCTCGGGTGTCGTGGTTGGAGGACTTGGCCTCTATGCGGCAAATGCGGTTATAGGCAAGATCGCGGAGCAAAACAGGCTCACTCAGTCGAACGCTCCTCAGGAAGACCTGGATGACGATCCTGCTCAGGATGATATTCTTCTGGACTGAGTGCGCTCTTCTTAAAGCGTTGCTCCGGTTGAGCCGGGTCCTCGCAGCATTTTTTCCAGACTTTTTTCATCTGTTACAGGCAGATTGCAGGTATAATTCGCGCATACATACGCAGTCGGTTCCCTGACTTGAAGCGCAAGCTCTTTAAGAAATTGCGTGTTCGGTGTGTGTTCTTCTGAGGCATACATGATAATGGCGTCAGGAAGAAAGAGCCTCCCCAGAGTATTTCTCAGCGCTTTCATGTTGTCACTTTTCATATCACCCGCAAGCACTACCTGTCGTGTTCCATAATGCATCAGCATAGCCGCCTTATGCATGTAGGGCAGTTGGCCACTGTTTTCCCGCAGGGGTTTGCTGAAATACGTAATGGTTTTTTCTGCTGTTTTTCTGAAATCTTCCCGATCTGTCATATCGGCAAGCCTCAACAGAGAGATGACATTTATCGAATTAGGTGAGGGTTCAGCCCCGTCATAATCCTCTTTCATGCGTACAGGAATTGAATGGTCACGTGATGCCGCATTATAAAAGCCTCCTGAAGCGTCGTCGAAAAACAGCGCTATCTGTGTATCCATGAGACTTTCGGCAAGAGTCAGGTAGCGCGCTATGCCGGATGCTTCATAAAGATCGAGAAGTCCCTGAATCAGGAAAGCGTAATCGTCGGCTTTTCCATCGATGCCGGCCTTTCCTTTTCTGTAGCGCCGAAGCAGGCTTCCGTCATCTGTCCTGTAAAGGTTTCCGATGATAAACTCGGCTGCCCTGATGGCGGTTTCCAGATACTCGCTGTTATCCAGAGCGGCTGATGCCCTGGAAAAGGCGGAAATCATCAGCCCGTTCCAGGAGGTGAGGACTTTGTCGTCCCTGTCAGGCCTTGGTCTTTCACGTCTTGCGGTAAAGAGTGTGTCACGCGCGTCGGCTATAAGTTCACGGACGGTTGACGCACTCAGGGAGAACCTGTCAGCCGCGTCCTTGATCTGATTCCTGATCAGCAGGATATTTCTGCCGGTGAACTCACCATGCGGGTCATAGAGAACGTTGCCGTTTTTTTCCACTCCGTACACGTAACAGAAAATATCGGCTTGAAGCGGTTCGAGAAGATCGGCTATCTCTCTGAAGCTCCAGAGATAGAAGCCTCCCTCCTGTTTGACGGTACTTGTGCTGTCAGGAAAGCTGTCAGCGTCTTCCGCTGAAAAAAAACCGCCTGAAGCATCGGTCATGTCGCACAGAACATAGTTCAGAATATCTTTTACTGTATCTGCATAGGAATTTTCTCCTGTCAACCTGAATGCTTCCGTTGCAACAACGGCAAGCTGCGCGTTGTCATAGAGCATCTTC
>JAPHUN010000072.1 GCA_026193435.1 Chlorobium sp. | reverse complement strand
CGCCCATTTGAATAGTTCATGGTACTCGAGATAGAGTTGCGCATACTGAGCCGTGATCGCACGATTTCTCTGAACCACCTCTTTACAAGGAGGCAGAAAAGATTCGGCAATTGCTTCCCATGTATCCCTGGAATGAATCATGACTATCCTTTTTTGATGCTGATGAGCAGTTCAAGATAACCGTCCGGGGTAAACCGTAACCTGTTATCGTGAATAACAGTTAGAAGCCGTGTATAATTCCTCTGTCCCCCACCTCAACGGATTGTACCATACGGATGACCGGTGAAGAAAAGGTCACAAATCAGGGAATTTTTTAGAGTGATTTATACTACTATTGTATTGAATGGATTTCTGAACAGCAGAACCAATCATTGTTTTCGTCAATACTAAATCCCATAATGCAATGACACATGTACAACAATTGACCAAGCCTCTTGTTTTTCTTATGATTCTTGCCATGACTACCTTTACGTGGGGTTGTACAACGACGACAGGCGCAGGAAGGGGAGCCGGTATCGGTGCGGCTTCAGGTGCGGTTATCGGAGGAATTATCGGCAGTCAGACAGGAAGCTGGGGTAGAGGGGCACTTCTTGGGGCAGTGATCGGTGGTGGCGCTGGAGCTCTTATCGGCGACTATATGGATGACCAGGCTAAAGAGATCGACAATCAGGTCGATGGTGCCCAGGTAGAACGTGTAGGAGAAGGTATCAGAGTTGTTTTTGACACCGGTCTTTTGTTCTCAACCGGTTCTTCAACGCTAACATCCGCAAGCAGTTATAACATTCAGAAACTGGCGAATATTCTGAACAAGTACTCTGACACGGATATCGTTGTTGAAGGGCACACTGACTCACAGGGAAGCGAAACCTATAATCAGCAGCTTTCCGAAAAAAGAGCTGAATCCGTTTCATCACTTCTCCGTGCCTACAACGTAAGCAAAAGCCGTATCTCAACAATCGGCTATGGCGAAACCCGTCCTGTAGCGTCAAACGAAACCGCTTCAGGCCGCAAGCTCAACCGTCGCGTCGAGGTACTTATTTATGCAAATGATAATCTTATTGATCAGGCCGAAACTGGTGAGTTAAGAATGTGAACAGCCTTAACATCTTTATTGAAAAAGAGGGTGACCGGTTTAGCCGGTCACCCTCTTTTTTTTACGACCCCATTGCAAGAACCGCTCTGTCAAAACAGAACCCGTCAGGACACGATAGGGTTGTCAGCGGCAGTTTCCTCCGCCACCGGTATCAAAATCAGGATCATACTGATCCCAGAGCCAGCCGGAAACCTTTTCAAGATCTCCGTCGCTCATGGCCATCGCGGGCATCAAACCGAAGCGTTTTATGGCCTGAGGACCAAGAGCGGATTTTCCGGCATCCGGATTTTTCATAAAAGATACCATTGCGTCGACAGCATCGCTTTTGTTCCCGTAAACTGTTCTGAAACGTGAAGCCAGGCCGACCACTGGCGGTGCTGTTTTAGCCGGAGGACGCATGGAGTGACAAACCGCGCAGTTTGCTGTATACAGCTCCTGCCCGGTCATTGCTGCCGCTGTCGTGTTTTCTGCGGCAACGGCCGAGTTCAGCGATGTCAGTGATCGCATTTCCGATGAAGCCGGTTTGTCCTGCTGACACGCGTAAGTAGCAGACAATGCTGCGGTTAACACGATACCGACAGCGAACCTGGACATGCTACATTTCTTTTCCATGGTTGACATATTCTAAGGTTTTCTGATCAGACTGCTATCACCATACCATAACAATATAACAGCAAATTAAAGATTTCAACTGTTCCGCTATCCGTCATGAGAAAAACCTACCGACGGATTTTTCGCCATGCCCGTTCAGCTTCATCTTCATTGCTGCTCCTGTGACACTCGACGCAGTTGCTGAACTCCCGAATCCCTTCCTCCCTGTGCTCAGCCGCCACTCCTCGCTTCGAATGCTCGTGACATCCGTAACAGGTATACCGTTTGTAATCCGCCGGGTTATCATGACAGGTACTGCAGTCAGCCGGATGACTACGGTCAAACCTGAACCATTGATCATGATCAAATTCCGCCGGTTCCCACGCCTTCGTACTGTGACAGTCGCTACAGCTGTTTTTCGCCTCTCTGTGCATTGTATCATCCGGACGGTCAGGTTCGTGACAGCGTGCACAGGATCCTGAACGGCCCAGGTCGGTACGCAGCCGGCTTTCGTGATCGAAGTCCGCAGGTTCCCAGCGCTTTGTTCCGTGGCACTCATTGCAGCTTGCCTCCACCTGAGCGTGCAGCGCATCCTCAGGACGATCAGGCTCGTGACAGACCGTACAGTTTTTTTGCAGTTCAGTTGCCAGAACATCATGATCCATAGCTGCAAGAAGCGGACCTTTGCCCGGAAGAGCATGTTCGGTATGACAGGCAATGCATGCAGAGGCCCGGAGCTCCCTGTGCAGCAGGGCAGCGACGGAATCAGGCTCGACCAGCTCTCTTCCCGAAGCGTCTTTCAGGCCGATTTCTTCTGAACTGTGACAGGAGACACATTTTGACGAAGGTGTTCCCAACAATGGCGTATGACAGCTCAGACAGCCGCCCTCAAGCTTCTGATGCCCTTCCGAAAGATTTCCGGGATTAACGAGAAGTCCCGGCCACAACATAACAGCGGTCACCAGGAGGCTGAAGACCAGAAAAATAATGTAGAATTGTTTCATGGCGCCCTATTTCCAGTTCCAGAAAAAGAAAATCGACAGGATGTGCAAGAGGGCAAGCCCCAGAAACAGAGAGACAAGTGGCATGTGAACCTTCCGCCACTCTCCGAGAGCTTTAACGGTCAGAGAATCCCAGTAGAGCTGTTCATCCCCGCCTTTACGCTTCATCTCATCCCTCGCTTTTCTGTAAATGTATTGCCCCACATGACCGCTCCCTGTAACAATGAGCATCAACACCGTTGCCGACCAGGGCAGTATTGCGTTGAAATGCACTCCAGAATGAACAAGAAGCATCAGTGTACCGATCCATCCGCCCCTGCAGTGCAGCATGAGAAATGTTTTGATCGGGCCTGAACGGACGATTTTCTTCTTTCGGGCCGAATAAATAAAGGAGAAGAGAAGAAAAAATGTACCGGTTATCCCGAGGTATCGCCCCACCCAGACAAGCCCAGCAACATGCAGGAAATAGTCTGACAGCAAAGCCAGAACAACAAGCATGGTAAAAGAAACCAGCAGCGGCAAGGCTCGTCGTATCAGTAGTGAATCAAGCATATGCATCTCCATCAATCAATTCAATCGCAACTATCCGAAGGGGTATCATAAACCTCGAACCATGCGTGTGTACCCGACGACCACCCGGAGCCCTCGCCTCATGCCGCGGGAATTTCAAAGGTCACCACTGTACCTTCATGCTCGGCGCTTGAAAGCCCCACCGTAATGTGCTGCATATCGGCAAGTTTTTTTACAAGGGCCAGCCCCAGACCCGTTCCGCTTATCTGTGAATTTCGTGATTCATCAACCCGGTAAAAACGCTCAAAAAGACGTTCGATTTTTTCAGAAGGAATGCCGGTACCACTGTCGGTAACCGAACAGAAAACAGAACCTCCCCGTCTTTCAAGCTCAACAACGATATGCCCTCCTTTCCGGGAATATTTAACCGCATTGGAAACAATGTTGTCAAGCATTACGCCAAACATCGACGCGTCAGCTCTGACCAGGGCTCCCGGTTTACTCCTGACGCTCACCTGCAACTGCTGTTGCTTGACCATATCCTCGGCTCTTGCCAGGACTTTTTCCACTATCTGTTCAACATCGACAACCTCAATATCCGGCCTGAACGAACCGGCATCGTATCGGGCGAGCAGGAGTAACTGTTCAATCAATCCTGACATGCGTTTCAGTTCATTGATACAGAAACCGATTCTCGCCTCGTAGTAACCGGGATCACGAGGCTTTCTTATCAGAACCTCGAGAGTACCCATCACTGAAGTCAGCGGGGTTTTCAGTTCATGGGAAGCGTCAGAAGTAAACTGCTTTTCCCTGACATAGGCATCCTGCAACCTGTCAAGCAGGCTGTTGATCGTGGACGAGAGACGATAGAGCTCATCCTTCCTCGAAGGAAGAACTATTCTTTCGTCCAGGTTTTCCCTGGTAATGGTTTCTGCCGTTTCAATAACCCGTTCAATGGGATCGATGCTTTTTCCTGCAAGAAAACGGGTCACGAAAAACAAGGTCAACAGAACAACCGCCAGTGAAAAAAACAGCGCTATTCGCAGATCATGGAGCACGAAAAGTGATTCCTCGAGAGGAACCGCGACAAGCACCCATGCGGCAACACCCGACCCGTCTCCTTGAAAAACAGGCACCTGAACCTGACGGACGGATGCACCTCCGATCGCGGAATTATAAAACGCCGCTTTTTCGAGAACCGGGTTGTAGCAGAGAGTATCGCTGAAAAGGTTGAATG